>DALYHZ010000047.1:0-1680 GCA_031970635.1 Methylococcaceae bacterium
CGGGCAATGCTCAGCGTTGATGCGTGGTTAGAACGTGAAACCATCGATGCCAAAATGATTATGCAAGTGCATGACGAATTGGTATTTGAAATTAAAACCGAACAAATCGAAACTGCGGTGACAAGGATTCGGCAACTGATGAGCGAAGCAGCGAAATTAACTGTGCCGCTTGTTGTTGATGTTGGCGTTGGAAATAATTGGGACGAGGCGCATTAAGCGAACAAAAAAAAGCCCTGACTAAAATCAGGGCTTTTATTTTTTAGTGTGTTAGCAAATCGCCTTGCACTGGTGGCAATAATTCTTTTAACGCATTAGCGTATGCCACACGCGCTGTTTGTAAAACTGCGGCTTGAGCATTTAAACGTTGTAATTCATTATCAACGAATTGCAAACTAGCCAGCTGATTTTTTGCTTCATCGCTGAGCGTGTCTAAATCGTAGTCTTTGTCGTCTATTTTAATGGTTGCCATTTTGTTTCCTTGTTAATTTAAAAACCTACTTGATAAAAATATCAGCGTGAAATTTTAACACACGCATTGTTTTGAAAACATTTCTCATGTGACTTACTGTATGAATTTATGGCTATTTGCGTCGCAAAAAACCATCAGGTGCGACAGTAATCAACAATTTATTTTCAATTTCTTTATCAATTTCAAACTCAGGATGCGTTTTTAGATATTCCCAAACAGCGGTTTTTGGATTATTGCCTTTCCCCCACGGTCTATCAGGAAACATATTATCAGGCATGTCTTCGACAATCGTATCAAATACCACACAATAACTTCCCACTGTAGTTAAAGGCGCGTAAGCCTTCAATTCTGCTAAAACATGATCATGCGTATGATTTGAATCTAAACAAACAAGAATTCGTTCATAGTTTTTCGCAATATCTTGTACTTGCCCAATAATTTCTGATGCAATGCTAGAACCTTGAATCATTTGAATACGCGATGCCATCGGATGTGCTTCAATTGCTTCGCGATTATGAGCGCGTATATCAATATCAATGCCCAATACTTTGCGTTTTGATTGTTTGGGATCAATTATCGAACCTGTTTCAATTGCATCGGTCATATCTAAAAGAGCCAACATCGACGCGCTTAAAATTAACGAACCACCATGAGCAATACCTGTTTCGATAATCAAATCAGGCTTGATTTGCCAAATCAATTCCTGCATTGCCACCATGTCTTGTGGATATTGGATTATAGGTCTGCCTAGGCAAGAAAAGTTATATGAGTATTTCGGTATTGTACTTTCGAGCATAAAAATTCGAGCAGCTTTTTCAAATTCACTACCAAAATAAGAACGCACTCGACTTTTACATTCTTCATTAAACTCATCAATCGGATTACTCATATTCTCTCTCAATCTAAAAATTATTTAACACAAGCCCTTGCCCTGTCGGTAATTCAAGAACTTCCAAACCATATCGCGCAAAAAGCGGATCTTCCGCTTGTTTTTGTTGGTGATATGCCCACCAACCATAATCATCAAGAATAATAACACCTCCTGGAACTAAAATTGGCAGAATACGCTCTAATGCGGCAACTTCCGCAGTTGCTTGATTTAAGTCAACGTGAGCAAAGGCTATTTTTTCAGGAAAACCCAATGCAAATGAATCGGGGACGTAGCCTTTTATGACGCTGACAAATTCATAGCCGACAAATCGTTGTTTTAC
>DALYHZ010000047.1:1712-13350 GCA_031970635.1 Methylococcaceae bacterium
CAGTACCTGTATGTTCAAAAGCATCATATAAAAAATATTTCTTTCCCGATTCTGAGAGCTTGGCATCTTCAATAATGATGTTTGCCGTATTACCTTCATACGCACCGACTTCGACAAAATCACCTTCTAGTCTTTTTGCAAACTTGGCAAAATAACACAAAATGTAAGTACGCCAGATGATTGCTCTCTCAACATCCGTATTTGAATTTCTCTGTACAATTTCAACAAAATCTTTATTTTGCAAAAAACTTAAATTTCTATTCCAAGTAATTAAGTTATCCGCACAAAAAAAATGTTCTCCCATGCCGGGAACTAAACTTTTTATAATCCCATTAACAGAATGTCCATGTAGGGGGGGGTTAACAACATTAAAATTATGACCAAAAAACTTCATTTTCAACTCCTTAAATCTAAGTTTGTAAAAATTATAAATTTACTAATTTTTTCTAGGCTGTTTTTGTTCCCCAAAATGCCATAGGTTCATAATCCGGATAAGGATAATATCCTAAATTAAGTTCAATTTCGTCGGAACCTCGCCATATTTCAACTAAACGACGTACGGAAATCGCTTCACCTGAACAAATATTGATTGTGCCGTTGTGATTTGAGTATGCCAATTGTACTAATTGTTCTGCGGCATTTTCTACTGCCAAAAAATCGCGTAGTTGTTCTCCACCCGACATATTAAACATCTTATCACCACGTTGTATTGCAAGGTTTAGTTGAGAATATAACGAGCTTGAGGCTTGTCCTTCGCCGTATAAATAAAATAATCTTGCCCAACTTAATTGGAACTTTTTATTTTGTTGAAAAAAGAGTAGTTGTTGATGTAACGCGGCTTTAGCATAGCCATAAGGATTAGTCGGTTGAACCGAATGATTTATTGATAAACCGCCAGATTGCATACCATATTCAAAACAAGTACCTGTTACTACCACTCTGGGTAGACCTGCTTCAATCAGTTTTTTCAAAAACTGATACTGTTTAGGCAATTCAGTTTCAAAATGATGCAACGATTTATAATTAGGCAATCCATCCCATGCTAAATGAATCAAGACATCAGGATAATCTAAAATTTGATAAGTTGAATCATCTACATCCGCAATATCTAGCATCACATCCGTTAATGGTGTTCTACTGATGGTAATAATTTCGGCATCCGTTTGTTTCAAAGCGTGAACAACGTGCTGACCTATAAAGCCTGTCGCACCAGTAACAGCAATTTTCATAAAACGCTCAATTTTGGCACTGAGAAAATAAATTGACCACCCCATTCTCGAATATAAGCTAATTGAGCCATCACTTCGGTTTTAAGATTCCAAGGTAAAATTAAGACATAATCGGGTCTATTTTGTTTTAAGTAGTCTTCTTCAACAATAGGAATTCGACTTGCTGGCATAAATTTATGCTGTTTGGCTGGGTTTTTATCAACAATGTAAGGCAATAAGTCAGGACGAATACCCGCAAAGTTTAACAAAGTATTGCCTTTTGCTGCCGCACCATAACCTGCAACAGCTTTACCTTTCCGTTTTGCATCAAGCAAAAACGCGAGTAAATCATTTTTGACTGTTTCCGCTTGAGTTTGAAAATGGCTATAGAATGCAGTTGTGGTGATGCCTGCTTTTTCCTCGATCGATAATAAATCATTCACAGCAGGTGAAAACGCATTCTTTCCCGTATCACTGCGTTGTGCAAAAACGCGCAAACTGCCGCCGTGTGTTGATAATTCTTCAACATCAAAAACTGTTAAACCATTTGAAATAAATATTTTTTGAACAGCTGTTAACGACAAGTACGAATAATGTTCGTGATACACCGTATCAAATTCATTTTCTTGCACCATTTTTAGCAAATGGGGAAATTCAAATGTTGCTACACCTTGTGGCTTTAACAATTGACTAAACCCAGTCACAAAATCATTGATGTCTGGCACATGCGCTAACACATTATTGGCAATCATCAAATCTGCTTGCAAATCTTGCTCTGTCAGTTGTTTTGCTAATGCAACACCAAAAAATTGTTCTATAATTTCAATCCCTTTTGCTTTTGCCGCCGTTGCTGTACTAACAGTAGGTTCGATACCATAACAAGGGATGCCCGCTTGTTTTACATATTGCAATAAATAACCATCATTTGCGGCAACTTCAACGACACGATTTTGTGCAGTTAATTCAAAACGAGCAATCATGTTTGTAACATAACTTCTCGCGTGTTCTAACCATGACTGCGAAAATGAACTAAAGTAAGCATAATCTTTGTTGAATAATGTTTCTCGCCCTGCATAGTCTTCGGTTTGTACCAAGTAACAATTTTCACAAACCATTAAACGCAACGGGTAAAACACTTCTGGAGCGTTTAAATCTGCTTCACTTAAATACGCATTGGAAGGTGGCGCACTGCCTAAATCTAAAAATATTTGTGACAAACCATGACCACAATGACGACAATTCACAATACCACTCCTTTAAAATCTGTTGTAATCAACGGATGGTTTCTATCACGCACGGATAATTCTGTAACAGGCAATGCCCACGAAATTGAAAGATGTGAATCGAGTGGATTTAATCCCGCTTCTGATTCTGGGTAATAACTAGCAGAATGACAATAAATCAATTCAACATCATCGGTCATCGCCTGAAAACCATGTGCAAAACCTTCTGGTATAAGTAAGGCACTTCTATTTTCTGCTGAAAGATATTCGCCATGCCATTGCAAAAAAGTAGAAGAATCCGCACGAACATCGACTGCAACGTCAAAAATCTCTCCACGAATACAAGATACTAATTTCATTTCGCTATTTGGTGCGATTTGAAAGTGCATTCCGCGTATTGTGCCTTTTTTAACAGTATAAGTGTGGTTAATTTGTGCAATTGGTTTGTGCCAACCAGCACTTGTTAACGTTTGATTGCAAAATAATCTAGATAAAAAACCCCGATGATCACCTATTTGTCGGCGTTTAATTAACGCTAAATTCGATAACGTCAAAAACTGTATTTCAAAATCATTCATCCACTGACCTAGTCAATTGTTGTTGGTAAGACTTAATTTCCTGCAAGCAAACCATTCGCATGTCTTGATTTTCAAGCCACTTTTGATGCCATAGCACAACTTTTTCTAACGCCTGTTGCAATTGCAATTTAGATTGCCAGCCCAAATATGCTTTGGCTTTTGAGCTGTCTAATTTTAAATAATGCGCCTCATGAGGTTGCATATTCGCTTCTGGATGCAATTGCCAAGTCGCTCCATCCCAATGTTTAAGCATTTTGTCAACAATCCAACTCACCGGTTTTGCATCCTCATCAGAACTACCGAAATTCCAACCTTGTGCATATTTTTTAGGATGTGAATAAAGTGCTTGTGCCAGCATTAAATAGCCTGATAAAGGTTCTAAAACATGTTGCCAAGGTCGCACAGAATTTGGATGTCTAATTATGACAGGATTATTTTGTTCAATTGCGCGTAATATGTCTGGAATTAAACGATCTTCCGACCAATCTCCCCCTCCAATCACATTGCCGGCTCGTGCAGAAGCTAAACCAACACCTATATCACTTAAAAACGAACGTCTATAGGCTGTTGTTATCAATTCAGAGCAGCCTTTACTGCTACTATAAGGATCAAAACCACCCATTGCTTCATCTTCTCGATAACCCCAATGCCATTCTTTATTCTCGTAACACTTATCGGTAGTAATATTGACAACAGCTTTCAAATTTGAACATTGCCGAACCGCTTCCAAAACATGAACTGTTCCCATTACATTAGTCTGGTAAGTTTCAACAGGTGCTTGATAGGAATAACGTACTAAGGGTTGTGCGGCAAGATGAAACAAAATATCAGGGTTAAATTCAACAATGCTTTTTGTTAATTGTGTGATATTACAAATATCACCTATTTCATGTTGCATTTTCTTTGCAACGTGTGCCACAGCAAATAAATTCGGGGTTGTTAAAGATTCACGAGCATAACCTTTAATTTCTGCTCCCATTGACTGTAGCCATAAACAAAGCCAACTCCCTTTAAAACCCGTATGACCTGTAACATATACCCGCTTTCCTTTCCAAAATAGCGAATCAACACTCATTTTTACTGTCGTCATTGCCAAATTTTCCAAGGTGCTCTATCCGTTTGCCATAATTCTTCCAAATGGTTTTTATCACGCAAAGTATCCATAGGTTGCCAAAAGCCATGATGTTGGAAAGCTGCTAATTGTTGATGTTTCACTAACTCATTAAGTGGTGCAGCTTCCCAAGGAGTTGTATCATTCTCAATCAATTCCAAACATTTTGGTGATAATACAAAAAAACCACCATTTATCCATCCACCATCGCCTTTTGGTTTTTCGATAAAACCATTGACCGTATTGTGATGATTTATATCTAATGCACCATAACGCCCAGCAGGTTGTACCGCTGTAATGGTTGCTAATTTGCCTTGTTGATTATGAAATTTAACCAATTGACTAATATCAACATCGGCAACGCCATCCCCATAAGTGAAACAAAAAGCCTCTTCATCGCGAACATAATTTGTAACACGCTTTAATCGCCCACCTGTCATACTGCTGTCCCCTGTATCAACTAATGTCACTTTCCAAGGTTCGGCATATTGTTGATGCACTTCCATTTGATTATTTTTCATGTCAAATGTTATATCAGAAGTGTGTAAAAAATAGTTCGCAAAATACTCTTTGATTACATATCCCTTATAACCACAACAAATAATAAAATCATTGATGTGATGCGCTGAATAAAGTTTCATGATATGCCATAAAATTGGCTTGCCACCAATTTCAATCATGGGCTTAGGTTTTAAATGGGTTTCTTCGCTGATTCGTGTTCCTAAACCACCTGCTAAGATGACAGCTTTCATTTTTCTACCATCTCTTTTTGGCAAAAATCTTTCCAAATTTGACGATATAAAGCAGCAACATCTTTGCTATAAGCCTCATAATCCATAAGTCTTGATTGTTTCATTTTTGTTCTTAAATTTGAAGAAATCTCTTTCAATAACGGCACATTCTTAGCCAAGAACACAGCCTTTTGTATGTAATCTTGTTCATCATCAGCACAACAGAATTCTTTTAATCCCAATGCCGTCAATTGGGCAATTGCAATTCGCCCCATCGGAGGGCGACTACGCAAAGCAATTGCCACACGTTCCATCCAAATACCTTCCGTAATTGTTGTTCCCGAACCTGCGGGAAAAGGATCAAGTTGAATATCGATTTCTTGATAAACTTGCCAATGTGGGCGAGTATTTTTGAAAATTAATTGTTCCTCGCCGATGCCATATTCTTCAAAAATAGATTTGATTCTGTGTTGTATATCAGGTTCTTGATAAGGAACATGATCAAAACGAATTTTAGCAGTTGGTAATTGACGCAAAATATTAGCCCATACTGCAAATGTTTGACGATTTGTTCTTAATGGACGTGACATTACACCAAATGTGATGAAACCATTTTTTTCTACGGGCAGAGATGTTGGTTCTAAATAATCATGTGGTGGATGATAAGGCAAACCTACGAAAGGAAGCTGTGCTATTTTTTCTGACACAAATGGCTGATGTTCTAATGGGATTGCTAATAAATCCCCAATTAAATAATCGACTTCTGGCAACCCTGTTGTTTGCCCTGCCCCAAATAAATAACTTGCTTGAATAGGGGCTGGTTTTTTAATGAATAACCTCAAATTATTATTTGCAGTATGCCCTGCCAAATCAATCAAAATATCTATTTTAAGTTCTCGAATTTTTTTCTCAAGTTCATCTTGTGTCATTTGCGCCGTTTCAATCCAATGATCAAAATAACCTTTAAATCGCTCAGTATAGGCATCAGAGGCTTTTAAATCTAAATGAGCAAATGCAAATAATTCGAATTGTTCACGATCATGGTTAATCAATAACGGTTCAGAGAAATAGGCAACTGCATGACGACGAAAATCAGGTGATACATACCCAATTCGCAGTTTTCGATGCGGATTTTTATCAGGATTGATTATTTTTTCTTTCGATTTAAAAGGTAATACACTTCTGTGATACCAATCATGATAGAACTGGTAAATATCTTGTTCAGACCATGACGGATGGCGATTGATATTATAAAAGAAATTGACGTACTGGCTATAACGTTGATCCCCATGCAGATGTTTGAGTCGGTTCATTAAAGAATCAAACTCGTCAAAATCTCCGGCTTTGACTAAATAGTTTAATAAAGTCTGTATAAAATCAGCATTGTCAGGTCGCAAAGTGATGGCTTTACGCACTAATGCGATAGCCTCTGTCATGCGCCAATATTCTGAATACATATCCGCACGAGACAGTAATACGCTAGGATCACTCGGTTTTCTACGTTCTATGGTATCTAATAATGCCTCTGCTACGGCATAGCGTTTTTGTTTTTTCACAAAATGAAAAGCTGTCCAGCGTGGTTCGAGTGATTCAGGTGCATCATTTTGCCATTGTGTCAGGCGTTTTTCTGCTTCTTCAGGAGCATCTAACTCTAATAAACGCATACCGCCCCATCCTAATACTTGTTCAGGAGGGAAATTGGCAAGCAATTCCCAAAGTGCCTGTTTTTCATCTTCTTCACGTTCTAAACGGCGTAAACACTCAATGCGGCGCATCGACAGCCCCAAATGTTTCGGAAAAGTATTTAAGCCTTGTTGAAGTAAAGTTAAAGCATCTTCATGCTCTCCCATATTTCCTAACACACTAGCCAGCATTAAAATACCATCAGGTCTTTCACCTGCAATACTGACTAACGCTTGTGCTACGGTATGCGCTTCCTCATATTCTTCTAAGCCAATTAAAAATTGAATATATTGGATCGCAAGTTTAACGTTAGTGGGTTCGCGTTCATAACTCGTTTTAACAATATTAAGTGCTTCAGATAATTGACGAACATCGCCCAAACTGCGCGCTAACCATAATTCTATTACCCGATGTTGCGGATATTTTTGTAACATTTCTCGACATAACAAAACTGCCTTTTCAAATTCTCGACTGCGACGATAAACTGACAGCATCAAATTGATATTAGGTATACTTTCTTCGTGTGTTAATAAAGATTGTACGGTTGTAGTTGCTTGAGGATATTGCTCTTGCGCGAGTAACATCGCCATTTTTTGCCTAACCAGTGATAATCGGTAAGGTTCTATTGTAAGTCCTGCATCAATGGCATCTAAGGCTTCTTGATAACGTTCTTGACGATACAGCGTTTCTGCAAGTAACCCATGGTGTTTCATCACTGTTGGATCTTGTCGAACAAGTTGTTCGGCTTGTCTTCTTGCCGCCCCTAATCGATCACGTTGTTCATAAAAACGTACCAATGCTGCACCGCCCATTTGCCAATCTATTTCAAAGGCTTGTTTTAATGCTTTTTCAGCTTCGTCAAAATTATTTTGATCATAATATAAATCTGCAAGCATCAAGGGATATTCAACTTCTGTTGGCATTTGAGTCATCCACGCAGATATTGCTTTTTGAGCTTTTGTTATTTGATTTTGACCACGCCAATAATTAAATAAAGCTTGTCGTAATTTTAAAGGTTGTTCACTAAGTGACTCGCCTCGCAACAACATGGCTTCCATTTGCTCAGATCGAGCTAAAACTTTTTGTAATGTTGCGGCAAGTGTCCACGTTAAAGAACTTTTGGGGTCAATGTCGATAATTTGTTGGACTAATTGCCATGCCGTTTGATAATCCCCTGCCCCTGCTAAAATATCTGCAAGTCCTCGCAAAGCAATAGCATTATTAGGTTGACGTTTTAAAACATTACGAAATAATTGTTCTGCTTCAAAATTATCACCACGCTTTAAGAGTGCTTGAGCAAAATTTAAACGAACAGTATCGTCAGCATCATTGACTATCGTTCGCCAAAGTTCCACTGCTTGTTCCACATCTCCACGGTCAAGATAAAGCTGTGCTAAATTATTTTTTGTAGGAATATCATTAGGCAATTGCGTTAATCTTTGCTGGTAACATAACGCAGCACGATCCAGTTGTTTAATCAGTTGTAATGCCGCGCCTGCTGACAGTAATAATTGTGTATCATTAGGATATTGTTGCAAAGCCTTATCAACGACTTGTTTTAATTCTTTAAATTTAACACCACGCGTTCGCATTAAGTCGAGTTGTGCGGCTAATCGTCCTGCCGTTTCCACTTCAAGTAATTTGCTTTGTAAATATTGCCATGCCGCTTCGGTTTGATTTTGTGCCATTAAACAGTTTAGCCAAAGCACTACAGGAAAATCACTCCACGGTTTGACCTTTAATGCGGCATCACAATTTTGTGCTACAAGTTGCCATTCTCCTTGTATTGCATAATAACGCGCTATATTAAATAAGGTTTCTAATTGCGAAGGTTGACGTGCAAGCGAAATCCGCCATAACGCTAATGCGTTATCAGGGTTACATACACCTTCTAAAGCCAAACATTCCCAATCCATAGGCATTTGTTTTTTCGCCATGTTGACATCGGCTAATGCTAATTCTAATTTTCCCGATGCGATATAAAAACGCGCTCGTAATTTCAAAATTGCAGGGTGCGATTGAAATGATGCGAGTTTGATAAGACGCTCATTTGCTCTTGTTAAAAAACCACGGCGTATGTCAGCCCATGCACCTTGTATTAACGCTAAATTGGGATCTTGTTCATAAACAAGTTCGAATTTCTTATCAAATTCACGCCAATTTTCCGTTTCCCTCAAAAACACCAGTTGTAAAAAATTGCCAATGTTATTGTCAATGGGAGAAATTTTTGTAATCACATCTCTGGCTTGATGCCATAAAGCACTTTGCATTAACTCTTCTGCAAATTGACTCCACTGTTGTACAGAAGCCGCATAACGTTGATTACTTGCTTTTGCTAAAACGTCATTTGCAACGTGTCCTTTATCTCTTGCACGCAATGTTGCTGCATAAAGTAAAACCGCTTCTAAACCTTTTTCTTTATTTTCAAGTAAAGGAACTAAATATATGTCTACTTCTTTCCATTGCTGATTTGCAAGAAACGTTTCTATTTGTTTAACTAACGTAGTCATTTAATTCTTAACACCAGTAAATTTTGCACTACAAGGTTCAAATCAGTTGTAATAAAAAACAATTTTCGTTTAATCATGAAAATAAAACCAAGTAATCGCTTCATACAATTTATAATTTTTAAAAATTTTCTTTTATCGTTTTAATTGATTTAAATTTTTTACATACTTCATAACCTGATTTTCGATAACAGTTTGCTTTTTCCCCATAAAACTTAACTTAAAAAATTTTAATTGCCGCGACAACCATCCCGCCTACTGAAAGTGTAATAGCAAATGACCAGATCATAAATCGGTCAATACGCGAAGTAAGTTGTTCAAACCGCTTGTCAACTTGCTCAAATCGCTTGTCAACTTGCTCAAATCGCTTGTCCATGTCTTTACGCAAATTCGTTAATTCTTCTTGCATTTCTTTGCGTAAATCCACCATTTCATTTCGCAAATCTACATCCAAATGAGCAAAATGATTTGTCTGCGCTTTGAGCATTAAAATCATCATTTGTTCAGGCGCAATTCCTTCGCCACTGGCTACTTTTTCCATGACTTTTTGAGCTTGACTGTTTAACCAATCATCAAAAAATTTATCATCAAACATCAGTGTTTCCTGAATTAAAACGACTCTTTGAATTATATCACAAGCAAAAAAACTGCCTTCCTTCAATTTAGAGGTTCTTTTTTCAAAGCACCATCAAATTTTCGCTACTGTCTGTTTGCAAAACATCACCGCTACGTTGTAACACAAAAAAGCCCTGATTTAAGGCTTCTTCTTTTGCTTTATCGTAAAAATGAAAAGACGCAATTGCACCGTAAAGTTTGTAAGTCTCGTAAATCGGAAACAGTTTTTTGAAGTTTCGCATTTTTCGTTCTAACTTTTTTAAATCCTTTTCATGCGCCTTGTATTTCACTTCAACAATGCCAATCGCATTCCCGTTTGTCATCACAATATCGTATTCTTCTTGCAAATTGCCACGATGTTTAAACTGACTTTTAGCAATATCATCAAAATGAATTCCGCCTAAATGTGGGTCGTCGCGCAAACTGTTAAAGAAAAATTCCTCAGCCACATCACCTTGATTCTTTTTCATATTCCCAAAATCAATACCAACGCGCTTTAAGGTTTCATTTGTTTCTTTTTGTGATGCACGCAATTGTGCTATTTCGGATTCATTTTCTTTTTGTCTCTTAGCTATTTCATGCAAAATTGCCCAAATATCATCTTGTATCGTCATCACCTTTGCATTCCTTCTTCAAGTTGCTATTCAAAAAACGGTCGAATTACAACACCACCCACAAAAAAGCCCCATCCGAAGACAGGGCTTTCAATTAACAACAAAAAAACAAGCACGAAATTTTTGATTTCGTGCTTGCTAATTGGGTAATTCTTATGCCAAGCCTGCTGTAAAGTTTCCAGCAGCCCAAGCCGTTCCTGTTTGACCAGAAATAATACCAATAAGAACAACATCGGTAGCTGTTAGAGTTGTTGCATCTCCATCTAAGCTGTCATCAACATACCAGATGTATTCGTTAGTTCCACTATCAGCTAATGCGATTGCTTTTTGACTACCTGCCGCACTAAATGCGCCAAACAACCCGTTAATACCTGATGCCGCACTATAAGTAGTAGAAGCCCCGCTAATATCTAAAATTTTAGTTGAATCTCCTGATGCAATAGCATTGTTTGAAGCAAGAGCCGAGAATTGACCACTACCAAATGCAACCCCTCCTGTAAATGTTGAACCAAATCCAAGAATATCAGAACCTGCGCCCGAGCCTACAGTAAAGCCTGTGATAGTGTCTGTATCTGAAGTACCTGAAGTAATAGCAGCTAATGAAGCTACCGTTCCAGCACTATTAATCGTCACGCCAAGGTAAACTTTATCACTATCAGTTGTTGAACTGGTAACATCAATCGTGTCATTGCCTGCACCGCCTGCGATGGTATCAGCACCTGAACCGCCAGTAAGTGTATCAGCACCCGCCCCACCGTTAATAACATCGGCACCGGCTCCACCATTGATAGTATCTGTGTTTGATCCACCTATGATAGTATCTGCTTGAGGAGAACCAGTGATTGAATCAGCAACTGTACCCGTATTGACGAGTATGCCTGATGTTGTTACTTTAGAAGCGTCTATTTTATAAACATTACTTAAGTTTGTACTATTTAATGTTGATGATCCATTAACGGTAGATGGAGTAGTATCATTAAGAGTGACTGTAACTGTTGCTGTTGATTTACCTGTTAAAGTTAAAAGACCTAAACCATCATTGGTTGCAGTAAATGGTGCGGCACCTACAGTTAAGTAATCGTCAGCTGTTCCCACAACGCTGTCTGCACCATAGCTGTAAGTAAATGCTGCATTTGCAATCGCTGATGGGATGTTGATTTGATCACTACCAACAACCAAACGATTGTTTGTTGTGTCAACATAAATAGAATTAGACGATGATGTGGTAAGTGTCGCACCATTGGTTAATCCTGTTAAAGCTGTACCAAATTTGATAATGTCACTTTCTTTCAAATCGGTGATAGTATCACGACCAGTGCTTGGGCTGTCGCCTGTTGCGAAAACAAAGGTGTTAGCCCCAGTTGCACC
>DALYHZ010000048.1:0-13320 GCA_031970635.1 Methylococcaceae bacterium
TCCTAAAGAATTTGACGACTACATTGCCAATCCCAAAGAAAATGGCTACCAGTCATTACATACGGTAATTTTAGACGAGCAGGGTAATCGTATTGAAGTACAAATTCGCACCCAAGCCATGCACGATTATGCGGAATTGGGCGTTGCCGCGCATTGGTCATATAAAGAAGGTGGTAAACAATCGGCGACGATGGAAAAAAGCGTTGCCATTTTGCGAAAATTATTAGAAGACAAAAATTCTGAGCCAGTTGCAAGAGAGGAATATCGTAGAGAATTATTTAACGATAGAGTTTATGTTTTAACACCTGCAGGGCGACTGGTCGATTTAGTAAAAGGTGCAACGCCACTTGATTTTGCTTATGCAGTCCATACAGAAATTGGGCATCGTTGCCGTGGTGCAAAAGTAAATGGTCGCATTGTGCCGCTGACGTATCAGCTCAATTCTGGCGAACAAGTAGAAATCTTAACCGCTAAAGAAATTGTCCCGAATCGAAATTGGATTGATCCAAATTTGGGTTATTTAAAATCGCCGCGTTCAATTCAAAAAGTAAAAAATTGGTTCAAACTGCAAGCCAGCGAAAATGAAACATTGCCACCCGTTAAAACAGAATTACTGTTACCTTCCGAGTCACTCAAAAACGATACGCTTATCAATGTTCGACCCAATAAAACACTGAATCGTTGTGAAGTTTCAGTCGCGGGATTGAATAATGTGCAAACATCCTTTGCACAATGTTGTCATCCAGTATCTGGTGATGAAATTATTGGTTACATTTCTCATCATAAAGGCATTATTGTTCATCGCTGTGATTGCAAAAATATTTTGCAATTAGATGACGAAAAACAACAGCAATTAGTTTCCGTTGCCTGGGGAAACAGTAAAGCCAGTCATGCGGTGCCGATTGTCGTGCAAGCCTTTAATGCCCAACATTTGCTAACCGATGTGTCACAATTACTAGCACAAAGTAAAATCCATATTTTCTCAGCGGCATTAGAGTCGCAACCGGATTTTTCTGCTTCGTTGAATTTGACATTGCAAATTGAAAATACCCAGCAGTTAAATGACATTTTGAAAAAAATTAAACAATTACCGACTGTTATTGATGCACAACGGAAATTATAACCGTTCAAATAGCATACAATTTTCGTTTACGCCAAAAGGTTGCCCGACTCATCCCTAATGCTTGCGCTGCTGCATTTACATTTTTATTTTCAGCCAATGCACGTTGAATTATTGCTTTTTCATCTTCAAGCGGAATAGATTTGTTTTGCGAGGCTGTTGAAATTTCTCGAAATTCGGGTGGTAATTCAGTGCTTTTTAAAACTGTTCCACGTCCGACAGCAAACGCATATTCGACCACATTATGTAGTTCTCGAATATTGCCATACCACGGATAATCTAATAATAAACGCATCGCTTCGGGTTCAATTTTTTCGATTTTACGGCGATTAGCAGCGTTGTGCTGTTCAATAAAATGCCAAATCAATAAGCCAATGTCTTCGCGTCGTTCTCGCAGAGGCGGCAAATAAATCGGCACAACACGCAGGCGATACATCAAATCTTCTCGAAATCGCCCATTTTTCACTTCTTCGCGTAACGCACGATGCGTTGCTGCAACCAAGCGAACATTTACCGGCATTGAAATCACGCCACCGACAGGCAAATAATTACGTTCTTGAATCACCCGCAATAATTTGGCTTGTAACTCCAACGGTAATTCGGCAATTTCGTCTAAAAATAAAGTGCCGCCATGCGCGCGTTGAAATAAACCGTGATGATCTTTGATTGCGCCGGTAAATGCGCCGCGAACATGACCAAATAATTCACTTTCAAGCAAACTGCTCGAGAGTGCCGCGCAATTCACAGCCAAAAATGGCGCATCACGTCTTGCGCTTAACTCATGAATGGCTCGCGCCACCAATTCTTTACCAGAACCACTTTCGCCACGCACTAAAACCGTCGCTTCAGTTTGTGCCGCCGTTTGAATAATTTGACATACGTCACGCATCGCCGGAGAGCGGCTTAACATGCCGTGCAAATTTTGGGCATTTTCAACTTGCATTTTGCATTATGTCAGTTTTAGTGTTACGTTCATGTTTCATCACTGTGTTTTATTGAAACACTTTTTGTTTCATTGAAACATAAAATGAAACAAGACAAAAGTGTTAATCATCAGATAAGTGCCGTTATCAAAGGGCGTAAACGATTTTTTAAAACTTGGCACAACGCCTGCAATACTCATCACAGAACCGAGGGGACGATTATGAATAAAATAATTTTAGGGCTTTTAGCATTATTGGGGCTTCATACAGCTTTTGCAGAAAACGTTGAGCCAGTTTCACCACAACAGGCATTGGCGATGCAAACCGAACAACAAGCCGTTATTGTTGATGTCCGTGAAACCGATGAATGGAAAACAGGGCATATTGCAGGTGCCATACATATTCCGTTAAGTGAAATTCAAAATCGCGTCACTGAATTAACGCCATACCAAAATAGACCGATTATCACGCAATGTCGCAGTGGTGTGCGTTCGGCAAAAGCGGCTGATTTGTTGAAAATGGCGGGTTTTACAAAAGTTTACAATTTGGACGGTGGTATTAACGCTTGGAATAAAGCCGCATTGAAAACCACATCGGCGAATTGATTATGAAAAAAATTATATTGTTCATATTAGTTTTAATTTCAACCAATGTTTTGGCAGAAAAAGTTAGTGAAGCCCGTTTAGACGAGGTGGTTGCACGAGGTGTCCACGTGATGCCATTTGATTTGGAAAAAACCTTGCACATTTTTACAAAAGTTGAAAATGGCGGCGTGCAACAAGTGATTGCAAAAGATAAACATGACACAGCGCAAATTCTGTTAATTCGCGAGCATTTATCGAAAATTGCACAGGAATTTAACCAAGGTGATTTCTCAAATCCTGTAAAAATTCACGGTGAAAAAATGGCAGGTCTGGAAGCCTTAAAAAAAGCAGAAAAAGGTACATTAAATATTATTTACAAAGACTTACCCGACGGCGCGCAACTTGATTATTTTAGCGAAAAAGCGGATTTAGTCACCGCGATTCACCAATTTTTTGAAGCACAATTAAGCGACCATGCCCGTCATGCTGTTTCGGGTCATGAAAATCACCATTCTAAGTAACCATTTAATTTTTTGGAGTAGTAGCATGTTTAAACAATTATTCGATCCAGCAACTTGGACTTATACCTATCTAATTGCTGACGATGTTAGCAAAAAAGCGGCATTCATTGACCCTGTGAATACCCATTTAGACACTTATTTACAATTGTTAAAAGACAACGGTTTGAAATTGATTTATTCATTTGAAACCCACGTTCATGCTGACCATATCACAGCGAGTGGTTTATTACGTCAACATACGGGGGCGAAAACTTGCGTCAGTAAATTCGGTGGCGCACAGCTGGTTGATATTGAAATCAATGACGGCGATGTTTTCATGCTCGGCGACGAAAAAATTAAAGCGATTTCAACACCAGGACACACACCAGGTTGCACTTCATTTTTATGGCGTGACCGTTTATTTACAGGTGATTCGTTATTTATTGGTGGTTGTGGTCGTACAGATTTCCAAAATGGTGATGCGGGACAACTTTATGATGCCATTACACAACGTTTATTCACGTTGCCTAGTGACACGCTAGTTTATCCGGGTCATGACTATCAAATGCGCTGGGTCAGTAATATCGAACAAGAACGCACAACCAATCCACGTTTAGCAAATAAAACCCGCGAACAATTCATTGAAATCATGAACAATTTGAATTTGCCAGCTCCACGTTTAATTGACCAAGCTGTGCCAGCGAATCGTTATTGCGGGTTAGATGAAAATGAACGTTTACAAGCAGTTGAACGTCGCGGCAGTGATGCTGAAGTTTTCTGCATGATGCAAGGTGGCGATACGACGGGACAAGATTTGGTCTCATTTGCAAAACAACATATCGCCGAAGTGAACGCAGAAATTGGACGTAAATTACTTGCCGAAGGCAACATTACGCTTATTGATACTCGTGAAGAAAGTGAATTTGCCGCAGGTCATATTGATAATGCGATTTTAATTCCGCGTGGCACTTTAGAGTTTAAAATCAGTAATGTACCAGAATTAGCAGATAAATCCAAAGCTGTGTTAATTTATTGCCGCACGGGCGGACGCTCTGCGCTTGCCGCGCAAACGTTACAAACTTTGGGCTACACCAATGTTTTATCGCTCGCGGGTGGTTTCGAAGGTTGGAACAAATAAAAAGGAGATAGTAGGGATAGGGCGAAAAGAGAGTTTATTTTTCGCCTTGTTTCTTTTAGCTCAACTGAATAATAAAAAATGAGGAATCAACATGACACAGCATTGCAAACTTTTAATTGTTGGTGGTGGCGCGGCAGGAATGTCTGTCGCAAACAATATGCGTAGGCAAAATAAAGACATCGACATCGCCGTTATCGAACCGAGTGAAAAACATTATTATCAAGCCGCATTCACCATTATCGGCGGCGGCGAGTCAACACTTGCCAAACACACGCGCAACGAAGCTGACTTATTCGGCGAAAATATTACTTGGATTAAAGAATACGCCGACACGTTCCAACCCGAAGCAAACACCGTGACATTAAAATCAGGCGAAGTCATTGGTTATGATTACTTAGTTGTTTGCCCTGGTTTTAAAATGGATTGGGACAAAATCGCAGGCTTAAAAGATACCTTAAATAAGAATGGCGTGTGCAGTAACTATTCACCTGAAACTGTGGAATATAGCTGGGAATGTATTAACAATCTTAAAGAAGGGCGCGCGTTATTCACACAACCTGCGATGCCAATCAAATGTGCGGGTGCGCCACAAAAAATTATGTACATGGCGGCGGATAGATTTCGTAAAAAAGGGATTGCAGACAAAATCAGCGTTGAATTTTTCAACGTCGGTGGCGCGATGTTTGGGATTCCATTTTTTGCAAAACCGTTAGCGAAAATTGTTGAGAACTACGGAATTAAACCCCATTTTGCCTACAACCTAATTGCAATCGATGGTGAAGCGAAAACGGCAACGTTTGAATACACCGACGCAGAAGGTAATAAAAAACAAACTGTTGAAAAATTCGACATCATTCACGTCACACCGCCACAAAGCCCACCTGAATTTGTTAAATCCAGTCCGCTTGCTAATGCTGATGGTCGCGTCGATGTGCATCCAAACACGTTGCAACACAACAAATATCCAAACGTTTTCGGATTAGGCGATGCGGCTTCAACGACGAATGCAAAAACAGCCGCAGCAGTTCGCAAACAAGTGCCTGTTGTCGTGGATAACATTTTGCATTTGATGAAATCTGAGGCGTTATCGCCAAAATATGATGGTTATGGTTCATGCCCACTGGTAACTTCGCTCAACACGGTCATGCTCGCTGAGTTTGGTTACGACAGTAAAATCACACCATCATTTCCATTTTTAGATCCACGTGTACCACGTTGGATTTGGTGGTTAGGTAAAAAATGGGGGTTCCCTTGGATGTATTGGGATTGGATGATTCGCGGTATTCGTTTCGATATTCCGCACAAAGCAAGTTACGCAAAAAAATTTGTCGATAACGACTAAAGACAGCTGGTAAAAGGTGCAAGGTTAAAGGTTTGACGCACTTTTTACCTTGCACCATAAAACTTTTTACCTTGCTACCTTTTATGTCATTCTTCCCGATTTTTTCTTGGTTGAAAACCTATCGCCGCAGTGATTTTAATGGCGATTTATTCGCAGGTATCATCACAGCAATTTTACTTGTGCCTCAAGGTATTGCGTATGCGTTACTTGCGGGTTTGCCGCCTGAATTTGGTTTATACGCGAGCATTTTACCGCCCTTTTTCTACGCGCTTTTAGGCACAAGTCGAACAATGTCTGTGGGACCTGTTGCGGTAGCGGCGATTATGATTGCAGCGGCTTTAAGTTCACCAGCTGTCAGTGAATTAGGCAATCCCACACAAAGCGCAATCATTTTATCGGCTCAAACAGGCGTGATGATGTTGCTCATGGCGGCTTTTCGCATGGGCGGATTGGTGAATTTTATTAGTCATCCTGTTTTAACAGGTTTTACCAGCGGTGCGTCATTACTTATTATCATTAGCCAATTACCTAAAACGCTAGGATTGAAAGACCCAAATTGCGCGATAGATTTCGTTTGTTATCAGCAATACTTGCAAGGGACAAATTTCATTGCGTTAGCAATCAGTATCGGCGTTTTTGCGTTATTACTTTTTTTTGCAAAACCGCTCCCCGTCTTTTTAAAAAAAATTAACGCATCAAAAGCGCTTATCACTGCAATTAGTAAATGTGGCGCACTCGTCAGCGTTGCAATTACAACGTTTGCCGTTGTTCATTGGCATTTAGTTGAACAACATATTTCTGTTGTCGGTTTTGTGCCAACAGGTTTTCCTGCATTGCGATTTGATTTTTTCGACATCGAAAAATGGAAAGTTTTATTTCCTTCTGCGAGTTTCATTGCTTTGATTGCGTATGTCGAAAGCATTGCAATTGCAAAAGTCGTTGCCAATTTGAGAAACGAAAAAATTTCACCTAATCAAGAGTTAGTCGCATTAGGGATTGCAAATATTGCTTCTGCATTCTCAGGTGGAATGCCAACAGCAGGCGGTTTAAGTCGCACGATGGTGAATTTTGCGGCAGGTGCTTGCACACAAATTGCCTCGATTATTGCGACAATTATTTTGGCATTTGCCGTCATGTATTGCAGTGAATGGTTTTATAACATTCCCAAAGCGACGCTGGCGGTGATTATTTTGATGGCGATTTTTCCGCTCGTGAAAATCCAAAACATTTTTCACACATGGCAATATGACAAAGGCGATGGTATTGCCGAATTGATTACGTTAATTGGTGTTTTAGCGTTAGGCATTGAAGAAGGCATTATGCTTGGCATTTTCCTGACTTTTATTAGCCATGTTCGTAAGACCAGTCGTCCACACATTGCCGTCGTCGGCAGACTGCCAAATACCAAACATTTCCGAAACGTCAAACGCCACAAAGTTGAAACATGGGAAAACTTATTACTCATGCGAATTGACGAAAATATCACGTTTACTAATGTGAATTTTATTGAGGAATTTATTGAAACCGAATTGCGTAACGCGCCTAAAGTTGAACATATTGTGCTAATTTTTGCATCGATTAGCGATATTGACATGACCGCCATTGAAGCCTTAGAACAACTCAGTCAAAGTTTAAAAAATGTCGATGTGACGCTCAATTTTGCCGAAGTAAAAGGCTTTTTGCGTGATAAATTAGAAAAAAGTGATTTGTTTGCTCACTTAAACGGTCAAGTCTTTTTCGATGCTCAAGAAGCCGTTGAAAAATTAAATGTGTTAGAAGGTTAAAAACGTTGCAACAGGTGACGAGAAATCACACTCGTCACCTAAAAAACTTATGTGTTATGTTTAATGTGCATCATCGGTATGCCATGCTGGCAACATCACAATGCAATTCGGTTTAAAACCTTGGTTTTTTAACGTATCAATACTTTTTACTTTTTCCATTTTTTGCAAATCAACCACACTAATCGAACCATCATCCATATTCGGTAAATTCAAAAAGCTATTTTGCACAAACGCATATTTTTCATCAGGCGAGAAAACAACGTGATGTGCGCCACCAGCCGTTGGAATAGATTTTACTAATTTAGGTTTTGTTGCCGATTCGTGAATATCAAAAATATTCAACGCCCCCGGATTTGCGGTAGTGACAAATAATTTGTCATGTTCTTGATTGAAATAAATTTCTAGTGGCACACCTTGTTTAATATCTGCAAAATTAAAAGCCGGTTGATAATCAAAGCCGTGACGGTTTTCTTGCCATTGCGCTGTCCATAATTTGCCTTCAAACATGGTGTTGATATACGCCAAATTAGTATGTGGTAAAAATACCGCTTCAACAGGCGATGAACCGGAAGGTGTTGCACCTTCTGACACTTTATCGGTTGATAATACTTTTCCCGTTGTCGCTTCAATGATAGTAACCGTTTCGCCCGCATCGCCTAAATCAGACGCACGCACTGTGCTGGTAACAATAATTCGATTGATGTCTTCATTTAAACCTATGCCGTGCGGATAACGAATAAATTTATCTTTTTCATTTGCGGCGATGACTTGTTTGACTTTATCGGTTTGCGCGTCGCCGACGATAACATTGCTCGAACCCATACAAGTCAGATACCACGTTTTTTTATCCGCTGTAAACGCTAAATCTTCGGCAACTTGGCATTCAGGTACATTGAGGTCTTGAATTTCATACGGTTTGTGTTTCATGTTGATAACACGCAACGAACCATTTCCTAATGCAGTGATATAGGCTTTGCTTAAATCTTTGTTATAAAAAATATGGTGCGCGACAGCATCGGGTGGCAAAGGCAAATCATTCACGATTTTGCCAAATTGCGCTGAGTTTGGGTCAACATCAATGATGGCAACGCCTTCTTTGCGCGGTGTTTGTCCAGGTTTACTTTCGTAATTGACCATTGCCAAAATTTCAGCAGAACTGATAACGGGGGCGAGTAGCAACAGGCTACACAATGCGTTTGTTATTGTTTTTTTAATCATTGTCGTGGCTCGTAAAAAATTTTAATCGAAAAAAAGCGCGTTCACGATGAATCGTCAACGCGCTTTTAAAATGGTTTAACCTTCGGCAGTGCTTGGGTCAATAATGCTTTTAATTTCAGCAATTTTAGTAATTGGGAAACCGCCTTTTTCAGCATGTTCACGCAAAGCGTCTTCATTATCCGCAATTAAAATACAATACACTTTGTCAGGGGTGACAAAACTTTCTAACCAATGCACTTTCGCATTCATTTTGCATGACACGCCGCAGGATGTTTGCGCGATACCTTGTAATTGTTCAGCAGTTAAAGCACCTGCGTTTGGGATGTCACGTTCGACGATATATTTAGGCATGGTAATTCCTCATTGAAGTTGTAAAAGTTAAAAAGGCACAGCTTGTTAAAACGCAATTCGTCATCGCGCTTTAAAAAAATCGCCCAGTAATGCTTGTTGACATTGTTTTAATGGCGCGGTCGATTGTTCAATTTTCATGCGAAGCAACGCGCCTTGCCACGCATTTACCCATAAATCGGCTAATTCTCGCGCAGTTTTATCAGCGCGAATCGTTCCTTCGGTTTGTGCGCGACTTAAACCTATTTCCCACACATCACGATAACGATTTATTGCGGTTTGTAATGCGATGCGACATATATCGCTAGTTTCACACACTTCACCACTGAGATTGCCTAACAAACAGCCACCTTTAAATTCGGTGTGTTCTAATTCGACAATTGCTTCATGTAAATAGCGTTCTAATGCGGCAAACGCATTACCTTCGGATTCTGCTAAATACGTCCGCAATTGCGTTAAATAAGGCGTGATGTAGTGAATAATGACTTCTGCGGCAAAATTTTCTTTACTACCAAAATAATTATAAAAAGACCCTTTTGGAATTTGCACTGCGTCGAGAATTTCTTTTAACCCTGTACCGTGATAACCCTGTTGCATCAACAACGCTACCCCTTGATTTAACAGGTTTTCCCGCTTGATTTGTTTTTGTTTTATCTGTTCCATGGTTGAATAATACGACCGGTTGTCTTATTTTGTCAAACAAAAATGAGATAAAAATCTCACCTCGTTAAAATTAAAAAATCAGGGCAGAGTTAGCCAAACCGAACAGGCTTTCGGTGTGTTTAATCCGTAATGAGGAATAATATTTAATTCAATCAAGTAATTTTCAATAGCGTCAACAATAGATTGATTGAATTTGATGCCGTATAAATTATTGATGTTATCTTGCCGAACTACATGGGCTTCGTATTCAAAACATTTTCCATTTAATGACAATTCAATGGTCATGGTTTTACCCAAGGACTTAAAGAACAAGTGATGAGAACTGCTAAATAACGCTCCGGATTTACTGAGACTGACTAATTCAACGTTAATGCCACCTGTTTTAAATAAACCAATGCGACTAATTGATACAAAAACATGATGTTTATTAGAAATAGGAATGCGAATATCTAAGCGTTGCTCATTACCTATTAACGTATCGAATCTAGCGGACATATTAGTAAAACTTGACATGGCCAATACTCCTAACTTTTGATGATTACACGATAATACAAGTACCTAATAAATTTGAATGAATGGAAAAAGTTTTATGAGTTTAAAATGTATTGTAATAACGCCCCTCAACCAAATCAAAACCGCTACGGCGAGCTAATAATTCAGACTTTTTATGATCTACTTGTCTTAAAATTCCCCGACCCTGCGTATCAGCAATCATTTGTTTGAGAACTTGCAATTTTTTTAATGCCGTATGACCACTTTCTGCTTCGATTTGCCTTGCCGATAAACTGACATAATCGGGTTTTAATTTATGAATTAACTCAAAGGCATGTTTGTCTGAAATCAAATGGTCAAAACGAATCGCTATTCGATAACCGCGTCGTCGATAATTGGTCAAACCGCGCACCAGTGCTTCGTTATACGTTAAAAAACTGCCGCCCGTCACAGCTAAAACGACAACGGTATTTTTGGTTGTCAGTCCGCATTGCTCAATAATCGACTCAAAATACGCACCGTGGTCTTTTTTAATCCCTAAAATATGACGTGGGTCAACTTCTAAAAATAATTCATCGCTTAAATGGGCAAGCGGCAAATAATTCAACATGTGTACTGTTCGCGATAAGCGATCAAAGTTAATCACGGATTCAAAATTGGCATTTTTTTCTTCTGCGCTTGTTGTTAAATTTTCAATTTCATAACTGTGTAAATGTTGCGATTCACATGCGGATACTTTGATTTTTACGGCGTGTCCGGCAATCGTTGAGGGATTTGCGATTTGTCTTAACGGCGAAAAGGTACTACCAATACGCAATTGTCCAAAAAAACCGATAACTTGATTATCTTCGATTACTAACGGGCGATAGTTAGCATGATGTTCATGTTCAAAACGATTATTAAAATATTCAACCAAATCAATTAAAGCCATGCTGTATTTAATCCTAAGTATGCAAATTGCAAATTAGCTTAATCGCATTTTTATAATGACGAAAACAGTATTATTCGATAATCGCATCGCTTTTTTTCATATCTATTTTTTAGATTTTTGTATCTAAAAATAACGTTTTTCAAGCTGGCTATATTTTTCTACCATGACCGCAAATCAATAAAAATTCGTTGTAACTTCTGCAACATACACATTATTTAGGGATGGTGTAATCATGAAACACTTTAAATTGACGGCATTGGCTAGCGCGATTTATCTAACGCTTAATGTGCCAACCGTGCAAGCTGCAAAAAATGTCACGCAAGATAAAACCGAAGCCTTAGAACGTCGCATTCGTGAATTGGAAAATCGTTTAGAAAAACTCGATGCCGTCTCTCGATTGCAACAACCGGTAGCGACAACGCAAGTCGCACCCGAATTTAAAAAATTAACTAATGAAGTGCATTTATTAGAACGCAAACTCGAAGTGCAAGAGGAAGTCGCTGACAGTAATGCGAAAAAAGCCCCGATTATCGAAGCTGGCGAAAGCGGTTTTAAAATTTCCTCCACTGACAAAAAACATCAAGTCAGATTACGCGGCGCAGTTCAAGTCGATAATCGCACTTATGCCGATGCAGGAAGTAGTTTGACCGACAGTTTCGATTTAAAACAAGGTCGTGTTTGGTTAGAAGGTTATGTTTTTAAAGATATTGCATTCAAAATCATGCCTGATTTTGCTTCGAGTGGAAACATTTTGCCGGATGCCTATCTTGATTACACCTATCATTCAGCGGCAAGTTTACTCGTAGGGAAATTTAAACCAGCGTTAAGTTTAGAACGTTTACAAGGTGATTCTGATGGTACTTTTTTAGAGAGAGCCTTTCCAACGTATTTGGCAAGTAATCGTGATGTCGGTGTGCAGTTACACGGTGGTTTTGATTTCACAGGACATGAAGCTGAAAAAGTGGCTGGACCTATCGATACAAAAAATCAATTCACTTATCAATTCGGCGTGTTTAATGGTTCAGGTGATGATGGCAGTCCGAATAACAATGCGCCTGATACCAATGATAATAAAGAATTTGTTGGTCGTTTGTTTGCACATCCGTTTCAACATTCTGGCTATTCATGGGTAGAAGGTTTAGGGCTTGGTATTGCGGGAAGCTATTCGCAACCCACCGTGCAAGCACTTAAAAATCAAGCCACACCGATTGGGCGTAATACTTATTTAAATTACGCCAATACGTTAGCTGGCACGCCCGCGCCGGTGTCTAATGGTGAAAGCTATCGCATTTATCCACAAGCGTATTGGTATGCAGGACCATTTGGTTTAATGGGTGAATATGTGGTTTCCACACAGCATTTGTCTGGAATTGGTAAAAACGGTGCTGTCAATATCAAACAAAGTAACACGGCATGGCAAATCTTAGCGTCTTATGTCTTCACGGGGGAAGACAATAGTTTTGGTTCCATCAAACCCATTCAACAATTTAGTCCGTTGGAAGGGAAATGGGGTGCATTGCAATTTGCCGCGCGTTGGAGTCAATTGGATGTTGATAATAATACGTTCTTATTACTCGATCCGAACAAATCAGCCACACAAGCTCACGCTTGGACCGTGGGCGCAAACTGGTATCTAAACAATTACGCGCTTATTCGTGCCGATTATGAACAAGTTTCGTTTGATGGCGGCGCAGCAAAAGGCGGAGACCGTTCGAGTGAACAAGTCTTTGCTACACGTTTTCAATTATCGTTTTAATCATTTTGTTTAAAGGTATCAAATTATGAAAAATCATTTTAAACAGTTTTTGTTTGCAACCGTTTTAACAGTCGCGGCAACACATACTCATGCTGCAGACGTGAATTTGCTTAATGTTTCTTATGACCCAACCAGAGAATTGTATAAAGAATATAACGAAGCATTTTCAAAATATTGGAAAGCGAAAACCGGTGATAACGTCACTATCAATCAATCTCACGGCGGTGGCGGTAAACAAACACGGGCGGTTTTAGAAGGATTAGAAGCCGATGTGGTCACACTAGCGATTGGTTATGACGTAGACCAGTTATATCAAAAACGTAAATTGATTCCTGAAAATTGGCAAACTTTATTGCCCAATAACAGTTCACCTTATACCTCAACGATTGTATTTTTAGTGCGAAAAGGCAATCCACAAGGGATTAAAGATTGGGATGATTTAGTTAAACCTAACGTCAGTATTATTACGCCCAATCCAAAAACATCCGGTGGCGCGCGTTGGAATTATTTAGCGGCTTGGG
>DALYHZ010000049.1:0-13248 GCA_031970635.1 Methylococcaceae bacterium
TATTATTAGCAGAAGAAAATCAGTGCGGCTGATTTAAATGGATTTAAGCTTATGCACCAGGTACCAGTAGATAAAAGCAGGAATTATTTTTTGAAGCGTCGTAAACGATGCGGGAATAATGTCATTGTCGATATGAGCAGGCAAATATACGCGCGAGAGTTTTTCGAGATTTTGTTGAAATGTTGTCTGACTAAATAAAGTGATGTAATCGGGATAAATTAACAACGTGCGTAAATAAAATTGTTTAGCGGTCAATCCTAACTTTTCTATTTCTTTTATGGCACATCCATACGGTTCAAGTAATAACAACGGTTCAAGTAACAAAATACCTCTACGTTGCAAACCGAGCCATTGGATTTGTCCGAGATGCGCTTGGTAATCGTCTAATTGTGGCGCGTTATTATCCGCACGTTTTATACACAACACCTGCTGACCTGAAAATGAAATATGATTTTCATAGTTTGTTCCGACTTGTTGTTTAGTTACGCAAATCGTGATGTCGTTATCGATGAATTCAAAAGCAGAAAGTGTGCTACTGGTATTTTTAAGCCAATCTTCAAATTGTGCATTTTGAATCAACGCAAATAACAGTTCGGCAAGCAGTTGATAATGCTGTCTTAATCCTAAAAGTAAGTTAATTTGTAATTCAACGGTGGCGTAATCATCAAAATCTTGTTTATCTAACTGTTCGAGTGCTTCAAGTTTTTCCAAATTGAGTTGACCATCTGAAATTAAATGGTAGTCATTGAAATTGTTGTCTTTTTCAAATGGTTGAAATGTTAAGGTTGGTCTATCGAGTTTTTGTGCTTGAAATAAACTGTAGGCTTTTGTTCGGTGGTATGACAACGCGCGGTAATTTTGTAGCAAAATACTTTTTAAAATAATGCGCGTTTTTAACGTACTGCCATACCAGCGAGCGGTACTAATTATTTCATCATAAAATGTTGCGGATTCGCCATGTCGCGCCAGTAAATGATTTAACATTCGATTACGACGATCATCACGTTGCGCGTCGTTTTCCATATTTTGGCGTAAGCCTTGAATATATTGGTTAAACGGATCAGCTTGATAGCGTTGCCATGCTTGTGCTTCTTCGATGGATTCATTGCTAGGCGTGATGCTGATTCGATAAGTATCATGCCCTAAAAGTAACGGTTTCACATTTGGAATGTGATAAAGCGGCTGACAAAAATAAGTCGGTGAAAATAATTGATAAGGTATTCCGTCATAAGTAGCACCTTGTTTTGGCGCGATAGTCGTTTCACTTTTAAATGAAAAAAGGGTTGCAACGTTAGCCAATTGTGAAAATTGATTAGCCAACAATTGGTCAAAAACCATCAGATAGCCTTTGAGCTGACGCGATTGTGCGGTGCGATAGTCATTGCTGTTATCAATTAAGGACTCTGTGCCGATGGCATAAATTGGTGGAAATGTATTTTGAATGGAATAATAACTTTCGATATTTCGATAGTTACCTTCAGGTGGTGTAGGCGCAATATCGGTTGCCGCACCGATTTTGGTTGCTTGATGGCTTTGTTGTAGTTTTAAAAGTTCAAAACTAAGTTGCTCAACTAAGGGCGTGTTTGAAATGGAGCTGATAGATTCTATAGACAATTCAGACGTTATTTTAGCGATTTCAGCGATTTCAATCGTCATCACATCGTCGATAAAAATTTCCGCCATTTTAAATTTAAGTTCGCTAACGGATTGCACACCTTCTACTTTAGCCACAACAGCGAATAACTCGTTAATCGTAATCGTATTGCGCTTAGGTTGTGAAAATCCCGCGCTTGGTATCCAGCCATTATTTAAACGTGGACCATTAAAAATTTCATCGCTGTTTAATCCCATTTCTTGCATATCGTGATAACCGTAATGCAAGACAGATGGACTAATATAATGATTAATAGCGAGTTGAATTTTGCTCAAAACGTCGCCAGAGACGACTTTATCATGGAGTTTAATTGCACCGGTGAGCGTGATGTTTTTGGCTGACAAAATAATAGGTTTATAAAACATCTCTGCCAGATTTCGATATTGCATGAGTAAGGCATAAACGCTTTGTTGTACCACGGTGGTATCAGCTTCTTCCTCCAGATACAAATAAGTTTGATAACAACCCAAGATAGTTTCATCTAATGTGATGTAAACATTTTTAACCAATGGTTCGTAATCTAAAATCAGCTTGCGATAATCATCAATTGTCACTGGTGAACAAGTCAAAATCTCATCGGGTAAATAAAATTGATCTTGAAATTTTATCTGTCCATCGGCGTGAGTTAGGATGTCTTCGATAGAAAAATCGTTGCAATAGCCTAATTCTGTGAGCGCGTAACACAACTGGTCTAAGATAGTAACACCAGGGTCGCTGTCATTAAAATTTGTCCATAATGAACTAGAGAGTTTTTGTGCATACTCAATTCCTTTCGCTTTTAGCCAATGAAAATTCTGCGATTCGGGCAGTGGCGTGTCGAAAATCACATGTTCATTGTTCATTCAAACACTCCGGATTTACGGTCACAGCTTTGATTTCATGATTTTTTGCAGAGACGAATAAACCGTCAGGTGCGTTAGGAAAAATAATCGATGTGGTCGGATTCGCCTGCAAGCTGGTGCTTATTTTTAGCGAATAAACTTCTTCAACGTTTGAAAAATTTTTTAAAAAATCAATGAGCGCGGCATGGCTTAAACCTTCGTCGATGCTCATTTGTATCTGTTCACTTCGTATCCATGGCGATAAATAAATATTTAATTGCTGTGAAATTTGCTCACATAAAAGGTTGATTTGTGCCTGAGGAGTAAATTTAAGTTCAGCTTTAATCGTGACAGGTTCATGGCTTAAATTGAACAGTTTCAGACGCACAAATGGCGATATTTTTGATGAAAAATAGCGACTGAGTTTATCGATGTCACAGCGGCTAACGACAGGATAATATGCCTCGCCTAACAGCGAATTTTCATAACCTTTTACAAGACCTAAACAAATTTCACCACGCGAGGGCGTTTTAATGTGTTTGCAAAAATACAGTTCCGGTAACGCTTCAAATGCCATACTTTCAAAATCGGATACATTACTGGCGCGATCTTTAGTTTTAATACGCTGGCTGACACGTTGATAAAACGCTGAATTTTTTTCTTTTGCCATCCCATTAAAGGATGCGAAAGGTTGATTGACCGTATCAATTTGAGGTAAAGGCGTGACAAGTGCCTTGATTTTATTGGCATCCAACTTAGATTCGTCTGAAGTTGAAAGGCGTTTCACCTTTATTGCTTGTGTATTTAAATACAAAACCTTTGCAAAATCTGTTGCGTGATTATTGCTTGTTATCGCCAACCAATAACCACTTTCTGGCATAAATGGACTGTTTAAACAAATATCTTGAGCAATAAAAACCTCAATAAACCCTGAGCAACTCAGTTGATTCGTTTCATCAAGTAAAATTTTCAGTGGTTGCCAACCTGTATTACTTAAATAGTAAAAATTTACAGTCGGTGGCACATCGCCGTTTAATAGCGGAACTAACTGTGTCAATTCAATATAAAAACTCACATTACATGGCGGTTCTATTGACTCTAAACACAAATAAAGACCAGCAGACGAAGTAAGACCCGCAAATAATTTGAGCGTATTATTTGCTGAGCTAGGTGAGGGGGCTTGAATAAATGCAGACGTATCCGAAAGTTCAGCACTATCATAAACCCGATTACAACCAAAGCTGTCGTAATAAAAATACTCAAACGGATAGTTTTGTTTTACTGAAAAGTCTACAACCTGACTGGCACTGTATTTCACAAAAATGTCAGACACTTTAGGAACATAAGGTGGATTAGGTTGTGGTTTTGGTGTGTAGCCATCGGTATTGAGTAATTTTATGAGTTGATAAGCATTTTGTTGTGCGACATTTGTGACAACTTGTGCATATAAACCATTGCCAAAACCATAAATAGGTTGCTGTAAACTCATATTAAGAAATCCCGATTTTGTTGCTTTAGAAAAATCTAAAGGTTCCAATAACAAGTCAGGAGCAGGAATGAGCTGGTTAAAATCGGTTTTTTCAAATAAAAAATGACTATGTGAAACCAAAACAGGTGAGGGCGTTGGCTCAAGTGGAATGGGTTCAACGGGGGCTTTTTTTGTCGCCCCGAACAAATTTTTTAAACCATACTTCTTAGGTGGTGTTTTGTTAGGTTCTGTCTTTGTTGTAGGCACTATTTTTGGTATTTCGGTATTAAACAACGAAATCCAATAAGGCTGATCGCTGTGAATAGTAGCAGCATTTGATTGATTGATTTCCTCAACCAACACTTTTTGCCACTTATCCTGCGCCCAAATGCTAAAAATCACTTTAAAACATGGATTATTAAAAAGCGACAATGAATTAGGGGTTACTTTGTAATTTTTTAAGGGGTTGTTTTGTTCTATTTTGTGCGCTACCGCATTTAGAAATTCTGTCAGTTTATTTGAACTGGTTGGATAAAGTTGCGCGATTGCGGCGGTCAGTGAATTTTGAGAAATAGCAAGTGTGTCAGATGTGAGTTTGAGTAAATTTTTTTTACTGAAAACTTTATAGTCAGCAAAAATTTTATTGAACGTGTTACACAGTAAATCTTTTTGTTTTGTCGATAATTTGTCCATAAATTTGCACAAATTATCGACTTGAATTTCAAAATTTTGTTGCGTTAAGAAATCATTGTATTGCGCGTAATAATCGTCCATAGAAGTGGGCAATGCGTCCCAATTGAACCGAAGCTCTAACTCTGTTAGCGGTTTTGCAAATAATTCAGCACTACCAAAATAAAAATTATTGCCTTGGGCTGGAATTGGACCAAATGGTAAAAAACCGCTGTCAGCGAGTTTGCCAAAATCATTGTAAAGTTCGAAGCTAGAAAACTGCTCAACGTGTGTGACAATTTCTATGTTTTTTAATGACGGTGAATCGAGCAGATTAACGCTGTCATTTAAAACCAATTTGAACAAGGGCCAAATAGCGTTAAAACCATCAGGATTTTTTTCGAATGCCATGATGGCTGGATTAGACGGTGTGAGCGTAATATGTAAATCAAGCTGATTTGGATTAGGTTGCACGGCATTAAAAGAAACGTTGAACCAGTCTTTTTGTGTAGATAAATAAGCCTTTGCCGTTTGCAATGCAACAAGGTCAAACGCATAGCTTTCAGTGAAATTGAACGTAAGAGTGATATTGCGTAAGCCACTTTGTAAATTTAACATCGGTGAGGCAAAAGCAAAGCCTTGTTGTACAACATCGCCTTTATCATCGCCAAATAAAGACCAACTTGGCAAATCTCCCGTCGACGTTGGCACTAATTGAGCAGGATTTTTAATTAGCGTTTTGTGTAGTTTTTTAAACGTCGTTTCTGTATCTGAGCAATAACACAATGTTATCGCTTGTTTAATCGTGGCATGATTGAGCGTTTGAGACTTAATACTTTCATAAACGATAAGCTGTTTTTGCTCATCAAGTCCGGCATTAAATTGTGTGCCAACAGGTAAATAAAATGATGCGATGTTTTTAGCAAGCGTTAAACATAAGAAAGTTTCATCAGCGATTGCGGCTTTGTTATTTTGCTTGAGTAAATCACGATAATAAAAATCCAAATGCCGTTGCGTTATCGCGTTGAGTTGGTGTCGATGGACTTCCATCAATTCGACAAAGGCAATCAATAACGCTGTATCAGGCGGATTATTAAAATCATTTTTTAACGCATCAAATGTTTCCTGAGTCGTGGTAATGACTTGGACATAAAAACTAAATAGCGGGTGATAGATAGCTTGTAATTGTAAAAAAATGTTTTCCTCGTGCGTTAATTGACCTTGTTTAGCGGGACGAGTAGTAATTTTCCAAAGCGGTTGAAAATTTTCAAAGAGTACATAGTCAGGTGCAGACACGCCTTGATATGCAATAGATACCGCTTGTCTGAGGGAAAAGAATTGCCAGAGCAGGGGGGCAAATTGTAACGAAATGTTTTTTTTTACAAATTCTTTGAGTTGATAGGTTTTCAAATCATTTTCCATTTGCACAAGCCACGCATTGACATCCGTAAAAATGGATTGAATTAAATTAAACAGTTGCTCTAACAACGCATTGTATTGTTTATCTTGAAAATCAATTGGTTGATTAACACTGAGTTTCTTACTCAACATTAAAAACAGCATGTGTTTAGAGGTGTAATCTGTTTGGCTAATACTGGCTAACAAAATGGTTGAATCTTTTAAAAAAAAGGGCTGCCAACTACCATTTTTTTGATTATGTTTATCGTAAAAATTGATGAATTTGCTAAAACTTGCTACAAAACTTAAACGGTCAAGCACAGTACGTTCATCCACTTGAATCGTAGACGGATTTAATGCGTCTTGTGCGGTAAAACCATTTTTTCGTTGCATAGATTTATAATCCGCCTGTATTTGTGACTAAATTTGTCGCGTCATTTAACACAAAAGGATAAACGTGATTAAACCGAGAATTAGTCAGTCTTATCGTGTAATCAATATAAATGCTAACGCCCGATTGTTCAGTAAGTGGTTCGAGCCGTACATTGTTTACTGAAATTCGAGGTTCATGTTCAAGCAAAGCAATTTTCACGGCGTTAATAATTTCATTTTGCAAAGGCGCGTTAAGACTTTTGAATAAAAAATGACGTAAAGGTGAACCAAACAGTGGCATTAAACTACGTTCACCTTGATTGGTTTGTAAAATGAGATCAATGGATTGATTGATATTATGTTGTTCATGGGTCATGTTTAACTGGTAGTTACTCACTTCAAACGTCGGTGGAAATGACCAGCCTGTTCCTAAAAAACTTGCGTTTGACATTTAATTTATCCTCCAATCATCACCGTGAATTCACCCAGCATAATCTGCCCCCCATGAGCCGTTGTATCACCAAGTCGCGCGGCAGGTTTGCCGCCAATCGTGACAGTAGCAGAACCTTTAACGATAGAATCAGGTGGTCCCACACACACGCACATATCACCGACAACAGCGGCGGGGAGTTTGCCAATCAGCACAGTCGGAATGCCCGGTCCAGCTATGGGACCGCCAACATGTGGGATAGGTGGCACACTAGGTGTCACCATTGGACATTGATGAAAATCTGTCAGTCGTGCGGCAGGAGGCATGGTTATATTTCCTTGAGATTTAAGAACGATTAGTTAATCATCACCATCGCTCCTTTGAGCGTAAGCGTTGCACCACCTTGTACAGTTGCTTGCGCGGAGCCTTTTGCATTGAATTCAACCTGTGCTTCTTCTTTAATATTAAGTCCTTTGGTTGCAACATCACCGCCACTCGATTGCACTTCAACCCCAGTGGTACCTTTGATGGTTATTTTTTGATCAGCTTCAATGCTGATATTTTTCGAACTTTTAAGGTTGATGCCACTGGCAGACATCACCATTGAATTGCCATTCTCGTCTTTGAGCGTTATTTGTTTATTTTTATCATCTAACTCAACGATATTGCCAGCAGGGGTGGTTACAGTCAGCACTTTGTCTTGGTCATTAAATACCAGACGTAAGTCGCTTTTGGTGACAATGGCTTTATGGCTATTTTGAGCATTTGGCGTTAGGGTTGAATAAGGCTTACGATTAGCACTATACAAACTGCCTAAAATGATGGGATAGCGCGGGTCATCATTTAAAAAACCAACGATAACTTCGTCGTCAATTTCGGGTAAAAAAAACGCCCCTTCCCCGTTGGTTGAGTAAAAATTACTCAATCTCGCCCAAATACCTTTTCCCGTTGGATCAAATAAAGGCAAGGTGATTAAAATGCGATAAGCAGAATCAGGATCGGCATCAATTTTTTTGACTGTCGCGTTATACAAACCTTGAACACCGGGTAAAAGTCCTGCCGCTGGTGGTGCAATGACTTCAGGTTCTTGTACAAACCATTGTGGAGACAGACCTAATTGTGTTTGTGTAAACCAATTGCCATCTGAAATAGTATGCGTCACGCCAGACACCAGATGGTCGCCATTGAAACGATCTCCCATTCCTGCAATGGTGATATACACGCTAGGTTCGACTAAAGCACTGCCTTGGAAACGGGTATGTCCTGTGATTTTTGCAAATTCATTTTTAAGCATTTGCGCTTTTGCCCAATCGGTTAAGTTCTCCGTTGCTTCTTGAGCAGTGGTTTGCAATTCAAACTCGTCTAAGCCCACAACACCTGCTAAGGTTTTACTTGAAAGATTCCCCGCACCGCTTAACGTATTACTTGCTTTTCCTGAAATCAGTTGCTGAGTTTTAGAATCCCATGCACTTGCTTTGACCGAATTAAGTTGTGTAACCGAATTTAACTCCGCATTAAAACCATACATATTTTTGCCGTAAGTAATGGTCAAAACAGAAGTCGTGTTCGCTTCGGGTTTGAATACAGAGACTTTTCCGTTAATGGCACTGACTACCATGCCATTAACTTCTGCACGGCTTAACATAAAATCCCAATCTGAACAGTAGTGCTGTACCAGTTGAGGCAAAGTATTAGTGGTAGCCGTTACATCAGATGAAAGCCCACCATAACCACTAATCAACGTTGAAATAACATCACTGTCTTTTGTTTTAATGAAACAAGCATTTTTACGTCCTACAGTCATTTTAACGGCAGGATCTTTACACTCAACGGTCAATGTTGCCCCCATACCTGAATCAACATGTAGACTTTGTTTAGTGATAATCCCGCTAAATATTTGCTGATTTTGACTGTTATAACCGGCTTCAATACTGATTTTTTTACCCAGAATAAATGTGGCAGATGAGCTGATTACAAAATCTTCTTCATCTGCGCTCCCATCAAGAATCACGATATTTGCAACACTAATGCGGTTGATGGCTTTGATGATTTCAATAGAAAAAACTTGATATGTCTCAGGAATACTAGAGCCTTCGACCTTGACAGTAAATGTGACTAAATCACCTTGTTCGATAGAGGTTGCGGTCATTGGGTAGAACCTTGTGTAATTACGGGTGGAAAAACTAACTGCATCCCAAATGGCAATTGTCTAAATTTATCCAAATGGTTAAAAGCCGCCAACTGAACGTAATAATCGGGTGTGTTATAGATTCTTTGCGATAAATCAGGCAACGTATCGCCTAAAACAACATTCACTAAATGAGATAAATCAGGTGATGAGGTTTTTTCTTTTTTTGCAACCGTTGTGGGATCAAGATAAGAAGTGAATGAGAGTGATATTTTCGCGCGCAGTGGTGTGCCATCTGGTTTAAACAACGTGTAACTGGTATCAAAAGAAGACAACACACCTTGGAAAGTCTCGCCAATTCCCCAATTTATCTGCACAAAATTAGGTCGATGAATATCGCCGTGGTAATCATAAACAACATCAAGAAGACTTTTGATTTCTTTTGCTAAATCAATGCGTTTAGCATCGACAACGCCTGTACAATCGAGAAGTAAATCAAAACTCAGTGTGGTTGCCGGTGTCATTTGATATTTAATGGACGGCTCACTGCTGTCTGGTACTTGTTCGGTGTTGTATTTAATGGAGCGGTTTTCTTTTATTGTTTCGGGATTGAGCATCACTTCATAACTACTGACCTTAGACGTGAATTTACTGTCTTTGAAGGCAACAATCCCCATTTTTGTCGTACTCATATCACTTATAAATAATTTCTAAATTAGCGATTAAAACTGTTCCGTAAATTTTTATCTTTAATCAAACGCAAACATTCCTCCATAATCTGTTGTCTCAACGCTCTGATTTCCTGAGAATTTGGATTTATGGTTTGCTTGGTTGGCTGATTTTTTATTTCGGTTTTTATAATCAGTTCACGAATTTCAATTGTCATGGTTATTCCCATCGCATTAGTTATTAACTGTTTTTGAAAACTTGGTAAGCCAGTTCAATGGTTTCAATAAAAACCGCATTTTTTTCCGAATTTAATTCCGAAGCTGACCATTTCACGGGGTATGCACTCACAAATGTCCATGATTTGCATGATTTACCTTGCTCATCCAGTAAATTAACGAGAATGTCGTGTGTTTCAATTGGTAACGCCAAACCATTATCTAACGTGTCGCTACACCATTTGAGCAAAGGCGAGCTTTTTAAAGTAACGCCCCTTTTCAAAACGAGGTTTTGATAAGTGGTTGTGGTAGGTAAACGGTATTTAAAACTGTTTTCGCCACCACAAACCACTTCTTCAACATGGAGTTCTTTGGCAAATCCTGACACTTCCTGAAAAGCGATGTCGCGTTCAAGTCCCACAATTTCTAAACTGAAATAAAAGCCAGTGAGTATTTGCGATGTGTCTGTTTGCTCTGCCATTTGAGCTCAATCATTACTGTTTGTTAGTAATATCTAAATCTTCATAAGCAATTTCTAGTGTGTCAACGGCGACTTCATTGCCGTCGGATTTTAAATCGGTGCTACTAATTTTTGTTGGCCACGCATTGCGTAATGTCCAACTCATCGTGACTTTACCTTGTTCGTCAAGCAGTTTTATTAACACATCACGCCGTTTAATGGTATTCATTTGGACTTGTTTCATCCAATCCCAAAACGTGTTGTCATTAACAAAAACACCTCGTTTCATGGTGACGTTGCCATGCTTGACAATGCCCGGCATTTTTATGGTTGAAAACAGCTTGCTGTTGCTGTGTCTATATTCAATGACTTGAATTTCTTTATCCATGCCAGAAACTTCTTGAAAAGCCACCCCTGTCAATTCCGTTCCAAGATCTACCTCAAAACGAAACTTTGGCAAGGGCCAATTATTATCTTGTTTACTTCCATCACCCATGACGTAACCTCTTTGTGTGTAATATCTAAATTCAATATGTGTTTTTTAAATGCTAAAGTGAATTTTTGTATAACTAACCAGATTTAGCCATTTGTTGCTGGAAGGTAATGACAATAAATTCAGCGGGATGCACGACCGCCACTTTAACGGTTACATTCATAAAGCCATTTAATAAATCTTCAGCCGTCATCGTCGAACCTAACCCAATATCAACTTGGAACGCATCGGCGGCTTGTGCGCCTTGCAAACCACCTGCTTTCCAAATCGAAGTTAAAAAACTACTAATCATGCTTTTCACCGCAGTCCAAGTGTTCGCATCATTAGGCTCAAATACATACGCTCGTGCGGCTAATTTGACAGACTGTTCTAAGAAAGTCATGGTACGGCGCACGGAGACATAACGCCAATCTTGAGAGTTTCCATCCAAGGTTCTTGCACCCCAGACAAGAATGCCTTGCCCATTAAAAAAGCGAATCGCATTCACCGACTTGCCAGATAACGCATCAACGTTCAGACTTTCTTGTTGAACACTCGATAAACGAATCGGTAAATTGACAACACCGACCATACTCACATTTGCAGGGGCGTGCCAAACGCCTAATTGATTGTCATTTGTTGTGTAAATGCCAGCCATACCACCGCTAGGCGGTAAAATGTTTGCGTCATTTGTGACATGTTGAATAATTTGACTGTAGACTTTGCTCGAATTCAATAAGGCTTCGTGATACTGCTGTTTTGTGAGTGGATTTGCTGGCGGTTTTTCTATCATGCCTAGAATTTGTGCCGCAACCGAATTAGGACTACTGGGTGGATTTAGCAAAGGTTCAAGTTGTTTTACATCGCCACCAAACAGATTGGTGTAGTTAATTTCGCTTGCTTGCATGATAGTGGTGCAAACAAACGGATAGTAACTTGCGCCATATTTCAAACCTTGTGAACCGGTACTGTTACGGAATGTTTCAATATCTTGAGTATATAAAATAGGGTCAGGTGCATTACCACCGATAATGTCAAATAAACAAATCGTTGTTTGCATGGCTTGCGCTTGTAACAACATGGATTGCATTAAAGTTGCATTATCTGCCAGCGAGAGCAAGGTGGCTTCAGGGCAAATATACATGGTAGGTTCTTCTTCGTTTAAAAGAAGTGCTAAACCGTCTTGTAGATCACTCAATTTTACATTCGGATTAACGATTTTTGCTGATGGACTGTCGAGTGGCTTGCCACTTGCCGCACCGTAAGACCCCATCGATACGATATATGCCGCGCCACCACCGTTTTGATAAAACAAACGAACACTGTTGTAGAGGTAATAAATCGTATTCGGATCAGGCAAAATAGAATAATAAGTACCATTTATCATCATATAGTCGCCTGCTGTTGGTTCGGCAGTTTGTGCGACGAGATGATACATCGGTTGATATTGTGTCGCAGGTTCTGCGGGAGCAGGGGGATTATCTAACATGTAAAACGCTTGAAACTCGGCAAACGAGTTAATTTTTTGCGCTTTTTTATTATAAGACTGACCTTGATATTCTGCTTTAGGCGTATAACCGATAAAAGCGGGAACGGCTGTTGCGATAGGCACTACAGAATTTGCAAAACCATTTATTTCATTGATATATACGCCTGGGGTTTTATAAGTCGCCATAGTATTAACGCACCCTTCCACCTAAGTGGTTAATTGGCTGAAGGCGGATGATTTTTGTTGTCATTGCTTTTCTCCATAGTGATTTCAAATATAAACATACATAGGTGAATAGACATAATGATGTCCATGCTGCATTTCAATCGATAACACATCTGTTTTGGGTATGGGCAAACCTGCAACCAGTTGTTTTACGCTCGAAGTGGAGGGGAATGCTTGCTCTGATGTGTTTGACATGAGATTAAGCAAATTAAAAGGTGTTTTGAACGTTTCGCTAAGTGCAAAAGTACGTTCTCCAGAACTGAATAATAATGCCTGTTCCCCGTTTTTGAGTGTAACAGGTACAGGCGATTCAAACTCAATGCCTTGAGAATTTTTTACAACAAGATTATTCAATTTGAGTTGACTACGATTAATAACGTAATAATGCCAATGCGTCAGACGTGCTTTCATTTTAATGACGAATAAAGGGCAACGCATTTTACCTTCGGTAGTCAATAAATTTTCTGAAAAAATAGTAATTTGTCCTACCATAGAATCTAATACCGTTGTTTTTGCTGATAATTGCATAGTCATTTCAAGATTTTCATTTTTTTCCACATATGATTTACTACTGAACTGAAGTTGACCATACCAATCGATTGGTAAATCAGTGATAACTGAAAAACTTGCTTTATCACTAATCATATTGAAAACAAAAGGTTGTCCCATTAACAGATTATTTAATGTTTGACAAAAAGCCTCTGCTGTATTTCTTCCAAAATAATGTAACGTGTAAATGCCTTGCGTTTGTTTAGCTATTAGGCGATAGCGTTCAAAA
>DALYHZ010000050.1:0-12801 GCA_031970635.1 Methylococcaceae bacterium
CTTATCAACAACGCAGTAATCAAAGTTCACGCATGGCAGTAAATCAACAGCGTTCCAGTGGTCGAGTGTTACAAGATAATCGCGCCTCTTTTAAACAATCCACGCAACTGAAAAGCGAGCAACCAGCCCAACGCCTTACCGATGAAGAAGAATTACAAAGCAATCAGCCCGCGCAACGAGTTAAGAAAGAGGACGAAGATGAAGCGTTGCAGAAAAAATCTGCTTCTACCGTTCCCGTTCAACGTGAAGAGCCAGTTGCTAAACCTAATAACACGGGTTTGCCCGACAATTTAAAATCGGGTATCGAAAATCTGTCGGGCATGTCGATGGATAACGTCCGCGTGCATTACAACTCCGCCAAACCCGCACAACTCAACGCCTTAGCCTACGCTCAAGGGACAGACATTCATGTCGCCTCTGGACAAGAAAAGCATTTGCCGCATGAGGCTTGGCACGTTGTACAACAGGCGCAAGGACGAGTTAAACCGACGATGCAAATGAAGGAAGGAGTGCCTGTGAATGATGATAAGGGGTTGGAGAGGGAGGCGGATGTGATGGGGGGAAGGGCGGTGCAGATGTATGCACAAATAGAAAAACCTCAAGAGAATCAAAGTCGAGAGATTGCTAATTCTGTTGCTCAGAAGAAGAGTACAGTCAAGCAAGGTTTTGGGTTAGTGGATAATCGACATGGGGATAAATTAAATGGAGGTAATTTAAAGCCTGTGCAGCGAAAGATAAATTGGAATAGTAGTTCTAAAAGACTACCTCTAAGTGAAGAAAACAATAATTTTGAAGGATTAATCAATGCTCTAAAAACCATGTATGCAATCTATGGTTCTGTATTCGCACAAAGAATTAATGACGTAGTTAATTATGCAAATGCACATGGTAGGTGGTCAATTGCCGATATTCTGTCAAGGCTGGATGCGGATGCAAAAAATTTTGGAATACCTTTAAACAATCAAGGAAGTGGATTGGGAAATATTACTTTGCCAGAAAATGAAAGCGCACAACGCGATTTTGCTTTTTCATCGCATACTCGTGCCACAGCAGTAATTGGGGGTAAATCGTATTTTAGAGAATCAAAAGATGGGGTCCATGCTGAGAAGCAACTTAAAGAGTTACTGATTAAATTAAAAGAAGATGGAACTATAAATGATGTTAACGAAGATACTTTAATCATTACCATTAATAATTTCCCATGTTTAGAAAGATGTGTTGCCGTTTTAATAGAATTACACCAGCATTTCCCTTTCATGCAAGTAAATTACGCAAACCCATACGGAGGAGAAGAGTTTCAGGAAGCTTACACTATACTTAGAGGTGATGGTATTGCTTTATTTCCGTTTGAACCTAGAACAGTGATGGGTGAGAATACAAAAAGTAAGTTAACATCAGATCAGAGTGATAGATTTGATGAAATGGCTAGAGCTAGAGCTGTTCATCCAACACCTTATCAAAGAATTTATGAGCTTTCTCTTGGGATGAGACTAGATGGGGGGAGATTTCCAGAAGAGCTAGAAAATCAGGTGGTAAATGACATTATCAATGGGATTTTAAGGCCAGGAGACCGATTTCTAATTAGATTTTCAGATGGCAGTGATCAGGCATTTGCATATTACGGTACAAACAAAAATGGAACACATGTAATTAGACCTTATTTGAGAGGGGGCTGAATGAAATTCAAACCATTCTTTTAAGAATGGTTTTTCTGTTTACCGCACGAGATGGTGAGCTGGATTTTATAAAAGTGTGCGGGTTCCTGTTTTTGCGTGGCACAATAGTTCCAAACGCATGAACAGTGAAACGCAAACGCGGGCGGGTGAAATTCTTCACTATTCGTCAGCCGTGTAGCCCGCTTTTTGGGAACCCACAAATTAATCCCTACACCACACCCTTTAACCATTGCGTTTTTGTTGGGTTGGTTATCACTAAACCCAGTCCGTAGCATGCGGCATCTTGTGAAGGTGATGAGTAAAGAACTGCACAACATAAACAGATACGTTGGTATATGTTGTGGCGTTACATAGGTTCGTTAAACACAAAAAAGCAACCTTTTTTGAAAAAGCTCGATAAAAATCGCTTTCCAAAAAAGGCTGCTGTTAAAACGTTACGGTTTCACAAACACGCATGTAATTTGAATTTTTAAGTTCTTATTTTGTCAGAACCGGCAATTAGAATAAGACCGATAATCGGCGTTAATAATAATGAACCGAAAAAATAGCCCCAAAATCCAAATTTTCTGTTTATGCCAAGACAAGCAATAGCAAAGCAAATTGCAATATAACTAAAACTAACTTCAGGCATTTTCGCTCCAAATAAAAAATAATCTAAAAATTATGCAATCCATTCATATCAATGGATTGACCTGTGCCGTTTGAACTAATGAGCGTACCGGTTTGATGACGAACATCTGCAATTAACTTCGCTAATGCACTTTCCACTTGAAGTTTGTTAATCATTGAGTTCACTAAAGACGTTTCATATTGCAATAAAAACAACATGCTATGACCGTCTTGCATGGTTTGTTTTGCCAAATTATTCACCGTTGGCTGATAAAAACTAATCGCCTTTTCTGCCATGTCTTTTGTAACCATATAACGATCTAATAACGACACGTCCACATCTAATGCCGCACTAATACTTCTTTCTAACTGCCCGATGTTAATTGCCGTTTGACGTTTCGTCATTTCTTGTTTTTTCAACAAACCTTCTTGGGTGTTATTTTCAAGCGGATAAGCAAAACCAATTTGTCCTGATAAATTTGGACCGGGAACATTGCTGTAGAGCGTATTTCCAAAAGCTCTAACACTTGAATCTTCGCTCAAACCTTGATAACCCGCATTTAAAGTCACATCTAATTGTGGCAATAAATCACGTTCATATTTTTTCACCATCACGGTGTTTGCTTCTTGCAATAAATTCAACGCTTTCAAATCAGCGCGATTTTCCATTGCTTGAGAAACCCACGTTTTATTCAATTGACTCGATTTCACCGCACTAGCAGAAAACTTTGGTAATTTTTCACCCGATACTTTGACTTGACTAAAATCCGCATACGGCGTTCCCATTGCCATAAGTAACGCAACGCGGGCTTGTTCTAAGGCTTGGGTAGACGAAACAACGTTCAAACGTTTATTGGCTAAATAGGCTTGCGCGGCTTGAATTTCAATAAAATATTTTTCTTGCGCTTCTTTAATGTGAGCAGGGTCTTTTTTGATAAAAATACGTTCTGCTTCGGTTGTCCACTCTTGAATTCTTTGTTCGGATGCGCGATTGATTTCTAAGGTTTCTTCTGCGATTTTATAATCCCAATATGCATTGATTGCATTGAGTGAAATAGTAGAAATTAAAAAATTTAAATTATGTTTACTTGCTTCATATTGCAACGTTACTGCATTTTCTGCGGCGGCAACAGAATCGCTTGTCGCACCTTTCAATAATGGGATATTTAACTTAAAGTTGACCGTTGATTCATTGCTAGTGGTTAAATCCACATCATTTTTTTTGAAAAGATCAAGCCCATTCATTTGATTTTTGCGAAAAATATTCACATCAAATTCGGCTGAAATACCCGTACGAAATTGTTTGAAAATGCCTGCTTGCACCAGATTTTGAAATGACTGCAAATGCGTAACACCCGAATAAATCGGTCGGTTATAACTAATAACAGGCGAGTCATTCATTCCTGATCTGAAAGTTGTAAACACATTGTGATCGAATTGACCTGTTTGAACTTTTATAGCCGCTTCATTTCCTTCAACTTCTGCTTGTTTTTGCAAAATTTCAGGAGCATGTTCTAGCGTTGTATTAAGAACTCGATTTAAATCATAGACTTCTCCAGCATAAACAACATTTGATGCAAAGGTAAATGCTAATAGACTTATAATATTTTTTTTCTTATTTTTCATATGATTATAGTTAGGTAAATACAAAATAACGTAATTCAATAATAAGTTGAATCACAATGAGAAAATTAGACGAACTGCTTAAGCACAAATTTCAATGATACGAATGGGAAACCATACGCTGTCACTTAAATTATAAGAAGTTGCATCATACTTAACTGAAGAGAGATAAAACGCTTCATATTGTTCAAATGCTAAATGACAAGAATAGTGATCATCAATATCTATTTTTTTTAATCCCCATTTTTTATCGTCAAGCATGGCGTGGTCAAAATAGCTGACAATACTTCTTGGAGGTATATTCAATCCCCGACCATCCGCTTTCATTACACTTTCTTTAACTGTCCAATAATGATAAAAACGCTTAATAGTATCTTTTGCTTCAATCACATCAAACCATTCTTCATTTGATAAAAAAGCCTTAAAGTCTTCAATATTTATACGCCTAATATGCTCTATATCTATGCCTATGCGTCCTTTTTTTGTGATAGCACAAAGTACATAATCCCCAGAATGGGAGATATTAAAATCAACATTTAAATCAATGAAAGGTCTATTATAGGCATCAAGCAATAGATTATCCAAACACATTAACGGGTAATCTTCTCTTATCAATGCTGTTTTCAATAATAAACGTCCCCACAACATAGCGTGCCTGTCTTGCCATCGCCGATATTGTGAAATTTTAAGTTGCGTTTTCGCGGGAAGATGTTGACTTAACGCTTGGAATTCATTTTCAGATAACTGTTGTTCTATTTTATAGCTATAAATTTTAATTACGCTATTCATCAATTTTCTGATATTCCCCTAAATGCAACTGTCTAAAGAAAATTTCCTTTTTTATGCCTCCTTTTTTGTCTGATACCAATTTACCAGCAGCCCCTTCCCAGTCATCACCCAATTTAGTAATTGACGCAATTTCCTCAGGTATTGTTGAACCGATGTCAGCCATTATATCTGTTAATAATTTAACAGCATCATAACCTTGAACACCTCTAGTATCAGGATTGACCCCATATTTTTTCTTATAGGCTTCTAAAAAACTTAAATGCGGGAGACGAATTGATTTTTCATTGTACGTTGACGGGACTACAATCCCTTCACCTGCTGCACCAACTAATCCGATGAAATTATCATCATCCATCGAGTCCGTTCCAATAATCGGTGTATTTATATTCATTCCTCTAAGCTGTATTGTAAACTTTGAAGCTGACCTTGCACGCCCTGAAAAAAAGATAGCATCTACTTTTCTTTCACCAATTTCACTGATAATGTCGATAAAATCAGATTTGGTTGAAAAAAATGTTTTAAAGTAACTTATTTTAATGCCCATATCTGAAGCAGAATTATAAAATGCATTACCCAATTCCTCCGCATACGCATTTCTTTCTGCAATAATTAGCATTTTCTTGTAATTTCTTTTTTTACAAAACTCGACCGTTTTTGCAGCAATAATTGTGTTATCAGGAATCATCCTAAAGGTGTATTTCATATCAGAGTTAATTATGTCCATGTTAGTGGCAAATGATATGAAATTTAAAACACCACCTCGTTCATAAATCTTAGTAACAGGTTTCGTTAACGCAGACGTTTGCCCCCCCACAACGGCAACAATTGATTCATCATTGATTATTTTGTAAGCAATATCTTTAGATTCATCAATTTTTGCGTGTTGATCGTATTTGACTAATTCAATTAAACGTCCCAACACTCCACCACTGTTGTTAATTTGTTCAATGGCAAGTTCAACACCTCGATGAAAGCCTTTATTTGTATCACCTGGTGCAACAGCGGCAATTTTGATTGTAGGATTAAAACTCAAAATAGCGTCATTCCATTTTTCATCTAAATCAATGCCTATCAGATGCAATAAATTTTTAATCAACAAATTATCTTTAAAGTCAAATGCCTTCTTGTACCACAACCGTTCGTAAACGGCTTGCGTACATTTATTTGCCAACGTTGCAATGCCTAAACAAGAATATCTAACTTCGGCATAACTTGGCGTATTTAAAAATTCGGTACATCCAGGTTTTGTTTCAGGAAAGGTTGCACATTCTTTATTCTTGCTATCAAAATCGCCACACAAGATTTGATCAGCAGAAAATTTTTCCGATTGAGAATATGTTTTACAGCTTGCCAATTCATCATTACTTTTTGCCAACGCCGCTCGATTTCTGGCTAATTCCCATGGCTCTCCTTGACATGCAGATAGCAAAATGCCTACAAAAAAATAAAACACATATTTAAACAAACGCAATCCCCTTTGAATTTAAGATGTAACCAGTGGTTGTTGAAATGATGTTTAATAATTAAAAACCTGCGACTGTTTGTTCCGCATCCAAACAACAATTTTTTAGTATATCCAATAATTGTTCTGAAAACACTTTAATCGTACTTAGATTATATAGTTCCGTATTGTAATTAAGCGCAATTTCCAACTGCTTATTCGCCAAATTCACATACAACAATAAATCAAACAAACTGCCTGCGGGATCAATTTCAACGGGTGTAAAACCATATTCTTCGGCAAGCCCTGTAATGACACTACGATCATCCATGGTTAATACCACATCAAATAATGGATTACGGTTTAAACTGCGAGGAACAGATAAATCAGCACATAATGAATCAAAGGGATAAGCACGATATTTAGACGCATCTAAAATCGTTTGTTTAATTTGAGCTAATAAATCCACAAAACGCATTTCTGGTTTCACATCGCTTCGCAATGGCAACGTATTGATATAAAAACCAATTTGATTTTGCAAATCGACATGTTCACGTCCCGCGAAAATACTGCCAATCACAATATCATTTTGTCCTGATAATTTATGCAGTAATACTTTTAATGCCGCCGTCATGCCCATGAAAACCGTCACACCTTGTTTGCGACAAAAATTCACGAATTGTTCGGTTTGTTCTGGTGATAATCCAAATCGGTAAAAATCCCCTTCATACTTGTTAATCGGAGCGCGTGGATTATCCATCGGTAAATTCAAAATATCAGCATCTTGTAATTTTGCAGTCCAATAATGACGTGATTCGGTTCTATCCACCGTTTCATGCCATTGTGCATATTCTTTATAGTGAATGGGTAATGGTGGTAGCGGATTTTCACGATTTTCAGCATACGCGCGATATAACTCAAACAAATCTTTGGCAAAAATTTCAATGGATAATAAATCACTGATAATGTGGTGCATTGTAATAACCAGCCACATACAATCGGGCAGATGTACCAATTTAATTCGAATCAAAGGTGGTTGACTTAAATCGAATGGATTTTCTGCTTCTTGTTTTGCTAAATCCAGCACAGCTTGTTCTGTTTGCAACGTAATTTCTTCTAAAACATTTGAGGCAACAACAGAAATTTTTTGGCGTGGTAAACCGTCTTGCTCAATAAAATAGGTTCGTAAGGATTCATGACGCATTAACAAGGCATGAATTGCTTTTTGCAATATTTTTACATCTGTGCCAACAGGTAATTTCAACGCCGATGGTAAATTGTACGCAACCAATTCCGGCACTAATTGTTCTAACATCCACAACCGTTTTTGAGCATTTGATAACGGATAATCGGCTTGTTTTTCAACAGGCGAAATGGGCGTGGCAACCTTTGGAACAAAGTTTTTTTCTTCCGTTTTTAACCATCCATCCGCATACATTGCCTCAACACAGCGTTTCACTGCCGCCATAACAAACGCAATATCTTCATCGCTGTGCGCGGTCGAGAAAAAACAATTTCGCCCTTCCCAAATCAACACGCCTTGTTCTAATAAATGCGTGTTTAATAATTCAATATCGCCTTGCATTTGAAAACGAAATAATGAACCACAATAAATCATTGTAATCGGTACATTTCGGCTCAAAAACCATTCATTTAACGATTTACAAAATGCTTCGGTGCGTTGATTTAAATATGTTTGTAACGATGTCCCCTGTGTTTTAATTTCAGTCAGAACCGCTTTTGCTGCCGCCATGGCTAACGGGTGCATATTAAACGTACCGGCGACAAACACAATTTTTTGAGTAGGTAACGAATCATCACCATATTGCCAATAACCACCGTCAATGGCGTTCATAAATTTTGCCGCACCTGCCACTGCACCAATCGCCATGCCACCGCCTAAAATTTTGCCATAAGTAGCTAAATCCGCTTTTACGCCATACCAGGCTTGTGCGCCGCCTTGATGAAAGCGAAATCCTGTTATCATTTCATCGAAAATTAACACAGTGCCGTTTTGCGTTGTGAGTTTGCGTAAATCTTGTAAAAATTCGCGAGGTTGTAACGCTGGATTTCGGCTTTGTACAGGTTCGACCAGAACAGCCGCAATAGAACCGCCTAAGCGTTCAATGATTTTCAAAGAGTCGGCATCGCCATATTTCAATACAATCACGTCATTAACAAAGTTTTGCAACGTTCCGGGGGCAAGTGGAAAACTAGAGGCTTGCCCTTCTGTATCACACCACCCCGTTGCCAAAACGCCATCGAAACTGCCGTGATAAGAACCACTAAAAACGACAATTTTATCGCGTCCAGTCACACCACGAGCAATGCGTAACGCTACCATCACAGCTTCTGAACCGGTATTGAAAAAAGCAACTCGTTCAGCACCTGTTAATTCAGTCATCAGCTCTGCTACTTCGCCCGTCAAACGCGATATAGGACCGATGGCTAAACCATCTTGCTGTAACTCCTCCATTAAGGCTTGTTTAACAAAATCGGGATTATGCCCAAATAAATTCACGCCAAACCCCATCGTAATATCGACATATTCATTACCGTCAATATCCCATGTTTTAGAACCTTTAGCGTGTTGAAATGCAATTTGATAAACCAATTCTTTCCATTCAGGACGAAACGCCACATTACGATTATGCGCCAACACTTTTTTATGTTTTGCCGCATAGTGTTTAGATTTCGCGGTTTTTTGATTAAAACGCGCCGCTAACTTTTCAATATAGGCTTGTTTTTCTTCTGTCCAATTCGTATTTTTTTGGGTTTGAATTTCTTTATATAACCCTGCAATAGCCGCTTTGGGTGCAACATTTTGGTTTGTTTTTGTTGTTGTAATATTTGAAACAGCTGGCGTTGACACACAACTTTGCTGAACTTGAACGCCCTGCCCTTGAAGCAGTTGTAATTGCGCATTAAATAATGCGTTCATTTCTTGCATTTGCCGATTGATAATGCGTTCTACCGAATTCATATCAGCACAAGTATTACTGGTATTATTTGTCGTTACCGAAACCATAGTTTGTGGTTGTGAAACAGGTTGTTTAATCTCTTCAGTTTCAGGTAAAAATTGTGCTAAATAATCAACAATTTTTGCTACCGAATCCACAGATTGGTAAAAATCGTTAATTGAAATGCTCACGCCATGCCGCCGTTCTAAGGCTTGTTGCAACTGCACAATTAGCAAGGAATCTAATCCCATGGTTAAAAAACTTTGATTTTCGTCAATATCTTCGATAGCAATGCTAGTAATCTCTGTGACTAATTGTTTAACAGCAGTAACGAGTTCAGCGGTACGATTTGACATAGTTTTTTCCGTAGAAACTAAAGAAATTAAGGGTTGAGATGTAGTGGCGGGTGCGTCTTCAATCCAATAGGATTTACGTTGAAAAGGATAATTTGGCAATGTAATTGATGGTTTCGCAGGATGTTGATAAATCGCTTTCCAATCGAGATTCACGCCAGCATTATAAAATTCTAAAAGGGCTTGTTTAATTTGAAATTTATCACTGCGTCCTTTTTGTAAGGAGGCAATCCAAAGTGTATTTTCTCCAACACTACATTGTTTACCCAAACCAGATAACACCGCGTGTGAACCACATTCTAAAAATAGCTGATAACCATTTTTGATTAAATTCTCGATAGTCTGCTGATAATGCACCGGTTCTCGTAAATGGCGACTCCAATGTTTTGCATCGATATTTTGCAATAACTGACCGTTTAGATTTGAATAAAGTGGAATGGTTGGTTTTTGATAAGTAATTTGCGCGGCGACGTGTTCAAATTCGCTCAATATTGGCTCCATCAATTTTGAATGAAACGCATGCGAAACCTGTAAAAACTGACAGTTAATGCCCTGGGATTGCAATTGTTCACAAACGGTCGTCACAGCTTCTTTTAAGCCTGAAATAATTTGTAATGAAGGCGCGTTAAACGCCGCAATCTCAACATCACGTACATTTTTTAATACTAAATTCAAACGCTCCGCTGAAGAAAAAACTGCCGCCATGGTGCCATTTGCAGGCAAACTTTGCATTAAACGCCCACGTGCGGTTGCCAATTTCAAACCATCTTCTAACGAAAAAACACCGGCAATACATGCCGCAACATATTCGCCAATGCTGTGTCCTGTAACAGCACTGGGTTTAATTCCCCACGATAACCAAAGTTGCGCTAACGCATATTCAATCGCAAATAAAGCCAGTTGCGTGTATGCGGTTTGATTGATTAAATTCGTTTGCTCAGGTGTTGCATTTTCAGGGTAAAACAAATCTAACAATGGAAATTGCAACTGTTCAACGCAATAGCGATGACAGCGATTTAGAGCAGCAGCGAAAATAGGTTGTGATTCATAAAGTTCACGTCCCATTCCGACATATTGAGAACCTTGTCCTGTAAATAAAAAGACAACATCTGTATTTAAAATAGTCGCTGAATTAGGTGAATAATTTGCTAAAGTTTGTTGCAACTGTTCATGTGAATCACCAAGCAGGGCAAAACGTTTTACATCATGATTTCGACCAATCGCTAAAGCAATGGCTACGTCTGTTAAAAGCGGTCTGCCTTGTAAAAATGTTTGATAATCCTTCGTTAATTCGCTTAAAGCGGCTTCTGTTTTAGCAGATAGCAACAGTAAATGTGGTGAATTATCTACGACTTGCGTTGAAGCGGGGGCAACATATTCTTCAACGATAACGTGAGCATTTGTGCCGCTAAAACCAAATGAACTAATCCCCGCAATACAATTTCCTGCTTCATTATGCCATTCCATCGCATGTGCTGTGACCTGAATAGGAATTCGATTCCAGTCAATATGTGAACTGGGTTGTTCAAAATGTAAGTGTTTGGGTAAGCGTTTATTCTTTAACGCTAAAACAGTTTTGATAAGTCCTGCGATGCCTGCAGCGGCTTCTAAATGACCAAAATTTGTTTTAACAGAACCTACAAATAACGGATTTTTCGCACTATGCGAATTGCCGAAAACAGCCGCTAACGAATTGATTTCAATGGGGTCGCCTAAACGAGTTCCTGTGCCATGCGCTTCGATATAAGAAATTTGTTCGGGTTTTAAATTGGCATTTGCTAAAGCCTGTTTGATAACCGCTTGTTGCGCCACGCCATTTGGCACTGTTAAGCCACCACTCGCACCATCTTGATTAACTGCACTGCCGCGAATGATTGCCAAAATGGAATCTTTGTCTGCAATGGCGGTTTGTTTGCGTTTTAAAATCACCACACCACAACCTTCACCGCGACCATAACCATCCGCATTATCTGAAAAGGTTTTACAACGACCATCAGCCGATAACATTTGAGCTGTGGAAAAAGCGATGCTATTTGCAGGCGTGACGATTACATTCACGCCTCCCACAATTGCCATATCGCATTCACCGGTTTGCAAAGCCTGACACGCTAAATGCAGCGCAACAAGCGATGAAGAACATGCAGTATCGACAACCATTCCCGCACCTGTTAAACCAAGCAAATACGACAAACGACCTGCGGCAACACTTAGCGCATTACCTGTTTCGTAATACGCATCGAGATAACGTGCATCTGCATTTAATACTTTATGAGCATAATCGCCTGCTGCCGTACCGATGTATACGCCTGTTTTGGTTTTAAACAGGCTATCTGATGGAATATTTGCATTTTCAAGTGCTTGCCAAGTGGTTTCGAGTAATAGACGTTGTTGCGGTTCTAGTGTCAACGCTTCGCGTGGGGTTATGCCAAAAAATTGTGGGTCAAATTCATCAATAGGTTCTTTTAAAAAACTACCCATGCGTGTGTGCATTTTGCCAGCAGTATTTGAATTCGCATCGAAATAATCATCCATTATCCAACGTGCAGCGGGGACTTCTTTTACGGCATCGAAATCCTTTGTAAGTAATTGCCAAAATGCTTCTGGATTTTTTGCCCCGTCTGGAAAACGGCATCCCATGCCAACAATTGCAATTGATTCTTTTGGCAAATTATTTTTTTCAAGTTCACTGACTTTCGCACGCAAATTTTGAATTTCACGCAACGCATTTTGCATCAAAATAGCTTTATCATTCATAAAATCGCCAAAATTTAAAATTTTTTATATAACTTGAGGACAATTATTTTGCGCATGCTAAACAGTAACCTGTTACGCAATGTCCAATTTTCAAAATACTAATTCGTTAAGGTTTGTTATGTGTGGTGATAAATGATGTTTTAACAAATGAACAATGAGTAAATTTTTATAGCCATTTAGGAATTAAATCGTGTGATTGTTATCTATAATTTTTAAGGTAGAGTAAAAGACTACCTGTCGTTCACCACGGTGTCTCATTTTAACCTGAGTTAGTCATAATAATAAAGTGAAGTGAAAAGATTGAATTGCATGATTGGTTTTTTAAAATAATTTTTAAATTCGATTGTGAATTACCTACAAAATTCGATGCGGTAAAAAGGAGCCATCGTTATTTGCTGTATTTCAACAAAAATTTTCATTTTTCCTCACGAGTTAAACCATCTGGCAATTCTATTGATTCCATAGACAAAGCACGTTCCATTCTCACTTTATCGAATTCACCTATTGCAAAGTTAGTTTTTTGTTTTTGCAATGATTTTTTTTACAGAAGAATCGCGTGTAAATGATTGAGTTGTGAGATTCATAAATTCCTCAAT
>DALYHZ010000051.1:0-8449 GCA_031970635.1 Methylococcaceae bacterium
ATTTGTGTAACGCTATTATCTTGTTGCGTGCCACGGTGCATGGAGGTGTATTCACGAATGACATTACGGTCACCAATTTCGAGGCGTGTAATCTCATTAGCATATTTTTTATCTTGAGGGTCTTCACCAATCGAACAAAATTGATAAATGTGATTATTTTCACCTAACGAAGTGTGACCTTTAATGACAACATGCGGGGCAATAATCGTCCCCGCACCGATTTTCACATCAGCCCCGATAATGGAAAACGCACCCACTTGAACATCGTCTGCGAGTTGTGCGCGGGAATCTATAATTGCTGTAGGATGAATCAAAATTTACTCGACCACTGCCGCACAACGAATTTCAGCACTCGCCACGAACTCACCATCGACTTCCGCACTGCATTCAAATGCCCAAACATTACGTTTACTTTTAAGAAATCGCGCTTCAAGCATCAATTGATCGCCCGGTACAACAGGTCGTTTAAATTTGGCTTTATCAATCCCGACGAGATAATAAATCATCCCTTTCAGTTCTGCGCCAGCCGTTTCAGATGCAAGCAAACCGGTTGTTTGCGCCATCGCTTCCAAAATTAAAACGCCAGGCATGACAGGTTTTTGTGGAAAATGTCCTTGAAAAAAAGGTTCGTTATAAGTGACGTTTTTCACTCCTAATAACCTCACCCCCGGTTCACATTCCACCACTTTATCCACTAATAAAAAGGGGTAACGGTGCGGTAAAAAGGCTTGAATTTGGAGAATATCTAACTTAACAGACATGATTTTAACTTCACTTTAAGAGGCAGGAGATAGAGTTTGAAAATAAGAAATAAAAAATTTACTCTGGCATCGTAGACAATTTTTGTTGCACTTGAGCCGTCACGTCAATTTGTTCACTGGCATAAATGACACCGTCGGTGAGTAATAAATCAAAGCCTTGATCTTTTGCAATACCGCGAATGGCTTCAACAATGCGGCGTTGTAATTTACCTAATTCTTCATTACGTTGAAATCTTCGCTAAATTCTTGTTGTGTACGTTTGAAATCCCGTTTTTTATTTAAAATATCTTTTTCTAAATTGCTACGAGCTGCCTCGCCCAACACAGCTGCATCTTTGCTCAAACGCTCTTCCATGTTTTGAATATCTTTTTGTTGAGCTACGAGCTGTTTATCACGCGGTGAGAATTCTTGTTCTAAACGTTTTTTTGCTTTTTCAGCTTGTGGAGCTTTTTCAAGGACAGCGGGAATATTTACAAAGCCTACTTTTAAATCGGCATAACTGATGTTTGCCGCAAAAATTAAGCCTAAGAATAACGCGATTTTGCTTTTCATAAAAATAGAATGCTCCGAAAGTTTCGTTGGAAATAAATAATGTGCAGATTATAAGTGATAAGGATAATAAACTAAAAACGCTTTTAAAAGTTTTGTCCAAAGTTAAATTGGAAAATTTGTTTTTGGTCGCCAATGGCGTTCCCATACGAATCTTTGCCACTTGAATGCGCGTTTAGAGGCATTGCGGCACTGACTGATAATGCTCCAAATGGCGACATCCATTCTCCTGACACCCCCGCTGAATATTTCATGTCATTTAAATTAAAACGTTTACTGATTGAACCTGCATCAAAAAAAGTTCCTAAACGCACAGATTTCGTATCAGGCATAAACGGTACAGGAAAAAATAATTCCGCACTGCCAATCACTTTTGTAGAACCACCGATAGGATACCCCATCGTCGTAGTCAATAAAGTGGTGGGATCAATATATGACCCGTAGTCACGTGGACCTAACGTGTTGTTTTTAAAGCCTCGAACAGAGCCTGTACCACCACCAAAATAATTTTCGAAGAAGGGCAAACCTTTAGTATTTCCATAACCGTTACCATAGGCTGCTTCCCCTTGTAATTTGAAAGTGAAATCTTTGGCAACTGGAAAATACATTTGATGTTTATAACTCGCTTTATAATATTCCAAATCGCTCCCCGGTACCGTGGCAAGCGTTGAAAACCGTTGTTGCCAACCTTGATTCGGGAATATGGCACGATTTAATGTGTCATGCGACCAACTGAGTGCTGGCGCAAAGGTTAAAAATGCTTTGTCTTGCGAATCATTGATAAATTTTGCAATCGTTTCTGTCGTGTACGCAGTGGTACTTAACGTTGTGTGTTTAACGTCCATATCCACACGCACTTGGTCATATTCATTGATGGGAATCCCAAAATTGATTCCCGCATTCATCACGTTCGTGCTGTAATTAGCTAAGTTAATTTGCGCGGCATTACGTTTGGTATAACCCAAATTGTAGCCTTGACTTACACCATCAACCGTAAAATAGGGGTTGAAAAAACCAAACTGATAACTGGTTAAATAATTACTGTTATTGAAAGCTAAATTCACTCGTTTACCTGAACCAAAAACGTTGTCTTGTGAAATATTTGCATTTAAAACAATACCTTGAACCTGTGAATAACCAATACCTGCCATTAAATTTCCCGATGGTTTTTCGGTAATGGTGTAATTCACATCAATTTCATCAGCCGTTCCCGGCACAGGCGGCGTTTCAACGCTGACATCTTCAAAATAACCTAACCGTTCCAAACGCGTTTTTGAGCGTTCAATTTTTGAACTTGATGCCCAGCTCGCTTCTGCTTGACGCATTTCTCGGCGTAATACTTCGTCACGCGTTTTAGTATTGCCTTTGATATTGATATGACGCACATAAACCCGTTTTGCTGGATCAACAAAAAAAGTCATATTAACGGTTTTTGTCGCTTCGTTGATTTCTGGCACCATGTTGACGTTCGCAAACGCATAACCGTCATCACCCAAGCGATCCGAAATCGCTTTTGACGTTTCCGTTGCATTTTTGCGTGAAAACACTTCACCAGGTCCAACTTTCATGAGTTTAATCAATTCTTCGGCTGGGACGACTAAATTGCCAGCGAGTTTGACTTTATCAAGCGTATAAACATCACCTTCTTTCACGTTAATCGTGACATAAATATCTTTTTTATCGGGTGTAATTGCCACTTGCGTGGATTCAATATTGAAATTGATATAACCGCGATCTAAATAATACGAACGCAATGTTTCTAAATCAGCAGACAGTTTTTGTTTGGAATATTGGTCATCTTTGGTATAGAACGACAACAAATTGGTGGTATTCAGTTCTAATTTTTTAAGTAATTCGGCTTCGTCGAAATTATTATTGCCAACAATATTGATTTCTTTAATTTTAGCGACGCGCCCTTCAGAAATTTTGATGAAAATTGCAACACGGTTGCGCGTTAAATCGGTCACTTCTGTTTTAATGGTCAAGCCATATTTGCCATGACTGAGATATTGGCGATTAAGTTCTTGTTCAACTTTATCAAGCAATTGCCGATCAAACGTTTTACCTTCAGACAAACCAATTTTTTTAAGGGCTTTTGTTAGATCGTCTTTGCTTAAATCTTTGTTGCCTTCAAATAAAATTTTTGCAATCGAAGGACGTTCGATCACATTTACAATAAGCGTTGAACCATCACGTTCAATTGATATGTCTTTAAAAAAACCCGTTTTAAAAAGTGATTTAATTGCGGGTTCGGTATTGCCTAATGAAAAACGTTCACCAACAGTTACAGGTAAATAATTGTAAACTGTCCCCTCAGAAATACGTTGCAAGCCTTTAATTTTAATGTCCCGAACGACAAATTCTTCTGCTGCATGAACAATTGGCGAGACGGCTAAACAAAGTAAGATGACACGAGAAAGTTTTTTTAATTTCATAGACGCGATTCTAACGATTAAAACAAAAATGGAAACGACGAGTTGATTGTTGTGAATTGTATCACAAGGCTTGAGGTGCGAATAATTTAAGCGTGATTAACTGCCTAAATTTTCAATTGTTGCATTGCCTAGTTAATGTTTACGGTTCAACTTTTTTTAGTGGATAAAAAAAGCTGAACCGTTAGAATTTGATACCAAGTGTACAACTATAAAGTTAGTGCGACCTTAAAAGTTTGAACATCGCGTTTACAATACAAAATCGGCAGACGATAAAGTTGTTACTCCCTGTAATTCAATGGCAAAAGCAGGAATGCCGGTTTTATCTACGCTGCCGTATAAAGTTTCGCTACTCGTTTCAAAAAATAACTGCCCTGCTTTAGTAAACTTACCGGAGAATATTTCACCAATCACTGGCGCGCTAAATGCCTGATTTCCAGAAGTGTTTATATCGGCATCAATTACAGACAAGTCTATTTTGTCACCTTTGCTAAAATCAGCAATTATGTCAGGCATATCTACGGAACTGTCTTTGACTCTTAAGAATTTAAACACATCATTTCCTGCACCTCCTGTCAAAATATCCTGTCCAAGTCCACCAGTGATAGTGTCGTTTCCAGCACCACCAACTATACTATCTTGATCGTTAGTACCTAACAATTTACTAGCCTCATCGGCTGCACCTGAGATTTTGTGTAATTTGTCGGATGTTATAATCCCTGTACCATAAGTGTCATAGTCCACGTCACTGTGATTTTTATACAAATCAAGATACAAATATTTTTGAACGGGTTCACCGATTAAATTATCTTTGATAGTGTCTACAGTTACGATCTTTGTCGTCTCGTTCGTCGCAAAAACAAGAGGCATATCGTTTATTGGTACATAATTTTCTGCCGTAGCTGAATCTTCTTCTGTTGACAAATAAACGGTTGATGTCGTTCCACTGCCGTTGCGTGTAATAGTAAAAGTTTCTTTGCCTCCTTCTACAGTTTGTGCATCGCTAATATCGTAAGTGTAGCCATCATCTTTAGCTGTATTTTTTATGTAAGCCGTTGCGTAATCAGTATATTCAGTATCTGTCTCAAACTGATATAGACCCAATGAAAAATCTGTTATTCCTGTAATGTTTGTATCCGTATAAGTTTTAACCGTTATAGTTTGCGTTGTTTGATTTGGGGCAAATGTTATTTTTTTCCCTGCAATTGAACTGTAATCTAAAGGGTCCGCACTAGAACTATTATCATCTGTTTCCACAAAAATTGACGATTCTGTTCCTGTACCACTGCGTGTAATTGTAAATGTTACATCGCCACCAGCATCAACAGCTGATTTGGCATCTGTATCATTAGAAGTGATGGTGTAATTATATTTCGGATTAAAACCATCTTTGATATACGCGGGTGCAACACTTTCAGGTTTGGTATCAAGGTTGTTTTTATAAAGTCCAATATTTAAAACTTCTACACTTTTAAGTGTATCGTCAACGATGACATTTACATCAAACGTCATCGTAGTTTGATTAGGTGAAAATGTAATGTCTTTATTAAACGTATTTTCATAATCACGACCGGCAAGTGCCGAACCTTCTTCATTCTTTAAATGTACCGTTGATTCTGTGCCGCTACCATCACGAGTAATGGTAAACGTAATGTGAGAACCTTCAGCTATGGCTTTGTCTTGAGTTGCTGCATTTGAACTAATAGTGTAGTGGTAGTTATTAGTGTTAACAGCATTCGCCATCAAAGCAACTGCTTTTGATGCTGGCTTAGCAGCTGAATGCGTTTTGTATAAATCTAGTTCGAAAGATTTAGTTGGCTCGTTTATCGAATCGCTATTTGTATCAATGCCTATTACTGCAACACTCTGATTAGGTTTAAAGGTAACGGCATATTTATCTAAACCATCAAAATCACTTAACTGTGCCGTTTTCGCTGCTGTGCTTAAATAAACGGTAGATTCCGATCCTGTATGATCTCTTGTGACTGTAAAATAAATCTTATTACCTTCTTCAACCGGATTTTTAGACGCAGATGTGACGACTTTATAAGTGTAATCATCCGTTAAAGTCGAATCTGTAATGTAATTTGCTAAAGTAGCGAAGGGGATCGTGTCATCTTTTGATTTGTATAATTCTACGTTAAAAGATTTAGTACCATCTTGAGAATCATCCGTAAATGTTGGTATGTCTAAAACTTTTGAGGTTTCGTCCCTGTTAAATAAAATGGCATTTTTGATTACAGCACTACTTCCTAAACGATCTGGATTTACCGTATCAGGTACAACACTATAATAAATTTCAGATGAAGAGCCGCTGTTATCGCGTGTTAAAGAGAGTTTTATAGTGTCGCCTTCTATTTTCGCAGTATCTTTACTGCTAGCATCTGACGTTGCGGTGTATGAATAATCCACATTTTTAATAGCAGGATCAGTTAAGGCAATATCAACCTTATTCCAAATGGTATCCAAAGCCACATTAAATTGAGGATGGTAATCTAATGACTGATCATTGTTATTCCCGCCCCATGGGTTTCTAATTATAAAAGTGTCAGTTTTTGAGTCATATCCTAATAACATGAATTCATGACCACTCACCATTTCTTTTTTTCCATCACTTCCAGTGGTATTGATGTCTGAACCGACAAGTCCTATCGACCCTTTTTGTAATAAATCTATGATGGTATTTTTGTATTTTGCGGGGTCTGTAGAATAGTTTGTCCCAGAGCTAAACGGATCTGCTACAGTTTCATTTTCTCCTGAATAATAACTATAGTTAAGACCTGTTACCTGTTTAAGGGCTTCTGCATTTCCACCTTCAATTGCTTGATAACTATTTATACCGTTGACAACTGGATTTCTAATCAAAACATTTTGTTGCGAGTTAAGTTGTGCGTAAGCCTTTTCTGCCAATGAAACCCACAATTCTGAACCTACTGGATTTGACGTGGCAAGTGCTTGATTTCCATCCTTATTGACAGCAAAATTTTGATCTACTGTGACATAAGCTGGTTCGGCGTTGACATTATAAAATCTAAAACCATAAGTTCCATTTTTATTATCTGTAATAAAACCATTGGAAATTAGTGAAGGATTTGTATTAGCTATTGCCCCAAGTGCTGCCAAGTAATAACAATCCCCTGCCGAACCTTGATTAACATCACCCACGCTCACGCCATGGTCATAAAGTGGCACTGTTGAAAGTGGTGCATAACTATATTTAAAATTACCCGCAATTCCAGCTGCCGTATCACCACCAACCAAAGGCATCGGTACATCTGTACCCACAAACCATTTGTTGATTAGCTTATCCATATTGCCTTGTGGCGTAGTTGATGTCAGATTGCCCAAGGCGACTTTATTATCGTCGCCATTTAAACCATTCCACCAGTACGCATTAGCATTATTTCCAGCAATAACATCTCCAGTAATATTTTTAACATAATCGTTAGAAAAGAGATTTTGGTTATGCGCCCATATCGTATTTAAATCGCTTAATTTGGCAGAAGTCATGCCTCCTTGAGCTGCAGTGGTTAAAAGCTGTTTCGCGTCTGCAAAAGTTAACGTCGTATCACCAGATAAAAACTGTTGTAATTGATCTTTTATTTCAGGTGTGACAATTGTTTCAAACCAATCAGTGGAAACCATTTTCGAATTTTCAGATTGTATAGCCAGATTTTTTGTATCATTACTCATGTTTAGCACCCTTACGAAATGTTTAGTTGAAATTTTCCGACACCGTGAAACCTCACACGCACCTATTGTGATTATAAAACATCATCCAACAATCCCCACCGGAATAAATATTAAATTTTTTCTAATATCTGCGGATATTGGCGATGATTTATAAAATAGCTGTTACCTTCAATTTTTTTTGCTAATTTTTTCGCTTCAGAAGCCAAATCTGCTACGTCAACATGTGATTGACAATTACACGTTGTTTCAGGTGCAACCAAACCCACTGATAAACTGGTCATGGGGAAAAAGCATTTTTCGCCAATCCGATTTTCTGCCCAAATGCCACCTGCTTCGACATCTTCTGGCGTGTAATAATTGTGAACTTGCTGTTCAAATGTTGCCAAAATTTGTCGACACCGTTCTAACCAATCTTCCCCCGTGAAAATAACAATGAAGTCATCGCCACCAATATGTCCAATGCGTCCACTTTCTGACGGTAAACCTTGCACTAACGTTGTTGCTACCGCTTTGATGATGTCATCCCCTGCGCTGTAACCGTAAATATCATTAAACGGTTTAAAATTATCCAAATCAAAATAGCCAAAACTAAACGGTATTTTATTGGCAAGCAATTGATTTACCTCTGCATTCATCGGCACACTGCCCGGTAGTAATGTCAAAGGATTAGCGTGTTTGGCGTTATCAATTTGTTGTTGAGTAATGGCTTCTAATAATGACAATACCGTAACGATACCAATATAGTTACCGTCACGCGTAATAACTAACGCTTGCTCAGGATGTTGCGTTGAAGTTAATTGTTTACTGACTAATTCGATAGGCGTGTTGCAATCAATACTTAACGGTGGTTGTTCAATAAATGTTCTGATAGCTTTTCGTCCATGTAAATCCATACCGTAGCGACTTGAAAAGAGTTTTGTTAAAAACATTTCCCTAAAAATAATACCAACCGCCACGCCATCATCCACTAAGGGCAATAATTTTAAGGCATTGTGTTTTTGGAAAAGTGTCATC
>DALYHZ010000051.1:8459-12559 GCA_031970635.1 Methylococcaceae bacterium
GATTGGCATTTCTGCGGAAATGGGTTCAATAAATTGGTTAATCATTTCCACAGGGGCAGAATTTAACCAAAACTTCTTTTCTTCTGAAAATTTATGGTTTGCAAATAATGCCATATCTAGTTTAGTAATTGGAATGACTGCCGGTTTTGCAAAATAATGACCTTGTGCATGAGAAATGCCTAACGTATTTATCATGTTAAATTCATCTTCGGTTTCTACGCCTTCGGCAATGACGTTGCAATGTAGCGCGTTTGCAATACCTTGAATAGAACGAACTAAATTTCGTTTTAAAGAATCTTTTTGTAATCCTTGAATAAAATGCTGGTCGATTTTGATGTATTCGGGCAATAATTCTGCCCACAATCGCAAACTTGATGAATACCCCGCGCCTAAATCATCCAAGGCAATTTCAAATCCCATACTGCGGTAATGAATGACCGCCCTATACATCAAATCATAATCATCGAACGGTTTGTGTTCGGTTAGTTCGATCACCACATCATGTGGGTTTAAGCCGCATTGTTCTAAATAACGTAACGTTTCACCACTCTTAAATTGTGGTTGCATTAAAACGTGTGGACTAACATTTATAAATAATAGTTTTGCATCTAAATTAAACTGCGCGTAATGCGAAATACTGATTTCACGGCAAACATAATCGAGTTGTGATAGCAGTTTATGTTGTTCTGCGAGTTGAAAAAGATTTTTAGGATTATTCAACGCGCTGTCTGATGGCGCACGGATAAGTGCTTCATAACCGATAATTTTATTCTGAGTTAATGACACAACCGGTTGAAAATAAGGGGTGAGCTTTTTATGTTCTAGGATGGAAAGTAATTCGTGGTGTAATCCTAACGCTGGCATAAATAAGTACCTATTAGTTTGTTAGTAAAGAACATTTTTACCATAGACTAGGCTAGTTTTATGACAGGATGATAAAACTAACAACGTGGATAATTCGACAAATTTTATCTAATACCAATTCACCATTCTATTCTTATCGAAATTCGCAAGATTTGTTAGTGAATGAAAAAAGACTTTGTGATTTCTTTTCACAAAAAGCGAGGGAATATTGCATGATTAAAGCCTCGATTTACAAATGCAAATCGAGGCTTTACTAAATTTAATCGTAACTCGAAAACCGTTTTCGCTCTTCAGCACTACGTCCCAACGCTTTTGCCATCCAAGGTGGTGGCGCGTCGAAAACAGATTGAAAGGTTTTTAACTGTTCTACGGCATCCATGACTTCAGGCACTTTAATCGGATAAATATCCGCACGAATAATTTTCGCCGCCGCAGGACCGCCAACTGATTGCATAAACAAAACGTGACAATCTTTCACCAAATTCACGCGAAACAAATTGCGGTCATCCGAATCATCTGCGCCAACGGTCGAGCGAATATCAATCAAGCGATATTCATCTTTTGATAATTGATAAACTAAAAACCGCAAACACGAACCAAAATGACCGTTTAACAATTCACCGCTATTCGATGCCACACCAACACGAATCGATTCAGGCATATCACCGTCTTTATAAGATTGCACTTCAGGCAAACCGTCATCTGTTTCTTCACCCCACAAATAACGCACGGCTTGTTTGATATTGGCAAGTCCGATGTCAATATCTTCGCCATCTTCTTCGCCGTCTAAACTGCCGATACCTGTTTTTAAATTTGTGACCGTAATAGATTTTAATTTTTCATCATCAAGCGGCATTCCCACTTTTTCATGCAAAATTTCAATCAATCTTGGTACGTCAACATCAGGCAGAACGCGAGCCGCTAACGCAATTCGCAAAGCTAATTCTCGTGGTAATTGACTCATAAATTCCCCCTAAAGTTTGTGATATGCCTGCCAACCTGTGTAACCTTCGTTTAGGCTGTAGACTTCTTTAAAACCAAAATCGCTAAACATTTCAGCAACGTGTTCACTGGCGTGACCGTGATAGCAATAAATCAAAAATGGCTGTGCTTTGTCGCCTTTTTGAATCAGGCTATCGCGCAGTTTTTCATGTAAGTGCATGGCATTTTCAAGATGCCCTGCGCGATAATCTTTCACATCACGACAGTCCAAAATTACAGGCTTTTTGTCAGCGATAAATTGCGCCGCCTCAGCAATTGCCAAATTTTTGAACGTTGCCATGTCTACACTGGTCCACTGTGTAATTCTTTTTTAACAAAAATCGTTTTGGTCAATGCTTCTTCAAAGGCAATCGTTTCACCTTTGAATTTGAAACCTTTTGCCGCGTCATACGCTGTGACAACTTTGTCTTCAGCAGATTGACCTTTTAAATCTGATTTTTCAATGTAGAGGAATTCAAGTGTTTCATTCCAAACCATGCCGTCACGATAAGGAATCAATTTGAAGGTGAAGCCGTCGAGTTCAATCACCATGTTGTCTTTGATATTTTCAACATACATGAGCAATAAGGTTTCTGGCGTTAAAGCATCTTTGTATTTGCTGAGGAATTCAGTTAATTGCGCGAGTTCATGGAACATCCCATTTACAAACACAAATTTTTCATCGGTCGCCAAAATCGCCGCTTGGTTTAATAACATTTGTGGTGGCAAATGCACGCCTTCATGCAATTCACCTTGAATTAAAATTAAATCGCCACGAAACGCCGTGTATTTTTTATCGCTGGTTTTTCCTAAAACCGACGTGATGAATAAAAGCCCTTGTTTATCATAATTTGCGAGTAACATTTTCAATTCTCCTGAGTAAAAAACTTTGTGTTTAAACTTTTTTAAACATCGACACGGCGACGTTGTACTTGTTGTGGGTCGGCGGTAATTTTGCGGTAAATTTCGATGCGGTCGCCTTCTTGAATGGGCGCATCTAATTTTGCTAACTTTCCATAAACACCGACTTTTTGGGTGGTTAAATCAATTTGTGGGTATTGTTTTAAAACACCTGATAATTCGATGGCTTCACGAATCGTGCTGTCATCTGGCACTTCTAAACGAACCCATAATTGCCGTTCTGCTTCGGCATAGCACACTCCGATATTCATGCTTTTTTCTCCGCTTTTTGGTCAAACAACCGTTTCATTGCCACTAAAAATCCCAGCATAATGAAACCACCTGGCGGCAACGCCGTTAATAAAAAACCTTTGTAATCAGAAATCACGGTGATTTCCATAAAACGAAAACTTTCACCTAATAAAACAGAGGCATTGGCAAACAAAGTGCCTGCCGAACTGATTTCGCGCATTGCACCTAAAATTACCATCACCAGCGTAAAACCTACGCCCATCATGAAACCATCCCAAAGCGAGGGCATCGGTTCTTGTTTGGAAGCAAACGATTCAACACGCCCTAAAATCGCGCAGTTGGTTACAATCAACGGAATGAATAAGCCTAAAACTTTGTGCAATTCGTGCATCCACGCATTCAGACAAATATCAACCAGCGTCACCAGCGCGGCAATCAGCAATACGAAAATCGGAATCCGAATTTCAGACGGAATTAAATGGCGATTGAGTGACACAATCCAGTTTGAGGCAACCATCACAGCAATCGTCGCAAGCCCCATTCCTAAACCATTTGTCGCCGTTCCCGTCACGGCAAGCAACGGACATAACGCTAAATTTTGGGTCAGGACGACGTTGTTATCCCACAAACCATCACGCGCAATTCTTTTATATTCGGGGGTAAAAAGTATCGACAGATTCATGATTTTTCTCCTGTAGCGAGCAATGTGGCTTGATTTGCTTTGTAGAATTCCAATCCGCGTCGAATCGCTAACACCACTTTGCGAGGGGTAATCGTCGCGCCACTGAATTGGTCAAAAATACCGTTGTCTTTTTTAACTGCCCATTTTTCAAAACCGACGTTTTCAAGCGATTTACCGTTAAAACTTAAAATCCATTTTGATTTGCTGATTTCGATTTTGTCGCCTAAACCTGGGGTTTCGGTGTGTGAAATCACACGCACACCTAAAATCTCGCCATTTTTGTCGATGCCCATTACCAAACTAATCGCACCTGCATAACCATCTGGAGCAACGAATTTGAAACATACGCCATTCACTTCACCTGCTTTTTTGGCGAGATAAACAATCGTTTCATTTGCGCCTAAATTTGCATCCGCTGAGG
>DALYHZ010000052.1:0-12534 GCA_031970635.1 Methylococcaceae bacterium
AATCCCGTTTTGCACATTAAAGGGTTGTAATGTATTCAATGAGTTCCGCACAATTAGTGTTAGAAGACGGCACCGTATTTCACGGTATATCCATAGGGGCAGCAGGTTGTAGCGTTGGTGAAGTGGTATTTAATACAGCGATGACGGGCTATCAGGAAATTTTAAGCGATCCGTCTTACGCGCAACAAATTGTCACGTTAACTTATCCGCACATCGGCAATGTTGGCACAACCAGCGAAGACCAAGAATCGCATAACGTTTTTGCCAGCGGTCTGGTGATTCGAGATTTACCATTGGTGACTAGCAATTGGCGCAGTGAGAAATCATTACAGCAATATTTAATCGACAATAATGTGGTCGCCATTGCTGAAATTGACACACGAAAATTGACTCGCATTTTGCGTGATAAAGGCGCGCAACGGGGTTGCATTATCGCAGGTGGCGATGCCACGCTTGAACATGCACATGCGGCTATTGAAAAATTTGCTGGTCTAAAAGGATTGGATTTAGCCAAAGAAGTGACTACATCTGAAACATACGAATGGACAGAAAACATTTGGCATTTGCGAGACGGTCATGTTCAGACTGAGAATTTAACTAAACACGTCGTGGCGTATGATTTTGGTGTAAAACGTAACATTTTACGATTACTTGCAAATCGCGGTTGCAAAGTCACCGTTGTTCCCGCCAAAACACCGGCAACGGACGTTTTAGCATTAAAACCTGATGGTGTTTTTTTATCAAATGGTCCTGGCGATCCAGAACCTTGTACTTATGCCATTGAAGCGATTAAAACCATTTTAGAAACCAAAACGCCGGTATTTGGCATTTGTTTAGGGCATCAATTATTGGCATTAGCCAGTGGCGCAAAAACTGAAAAAATGAAATTCGGTCATCATGGCGCAAATCATCCCGTGCAAGAAATTGCTACCGGTCGCGTGATGATTAGCAGTCAAAATCACGGTTTTGCGGTAAATGAAGCAAGTTTGCCTGCGAACGTAATCGCAACTTATAAGTCATTATTCGATGGCAGTTTGCAAGGTATCAAACGTACAGATTGCCCCGCATTTAGTTTCCAAGGTCATCCCGAAGCAAGTCCAGGTCCTCACGATGTTGAAGCGTTATTTGATGAATTTATCGAATTGATGAACGCCCGTTAGTTTTATTTCCCATTCCGAAATATCCTTCATACAAAAATATGCCAAAAAGAACCGACATAAAATCTATTTTATTATTAGGCGCAGGACCAATCGTAATTGGTCAAGCGTGCGAATTCGATTATTCAGGAACACAAGCCTGTAAAGCCCTGCGCGAAGAAGGTTATCGCGTGATTTTGGTCAATTCCAATCCCGCCACAATTATGACCGACCCCGATATGGCGGACGCGATTTATATCGAACCGATTGATTGGCAAACCGTTGAAAAAATTATTGCCAAAGAACGCCCCGATGCAATTTTGCCAACGATGGGCGGACAAACGGCGTTAAATTGCGCGTTAGCTCTCGACGAACATGGCGTTTTAGCAAAATACAACGTCGAAATGATTGGCGCGACGAAAGAAGCCATTAACAAAGCCGAAGATCGCCAACTTTTCAATGATGCGATGGCACGAATTGGTTTAGAAGTAGCGAAATCGAAAACCGCACATTCGATGGAAGAAGCCTTAGCCGCGCAAAAAGAAGTCGGTTATCCAACCGTGATTCGTCCTTCTTTCACGATGGGAGGAAGCGGCGGCGGGATTGCGTACAACAAAGAAGAATTTATAGAAATCTGCGAACGAGGTTTGTACCTCTCACCAACCAATGAACTGTTAATTGAAGAATCGGTACTCGGTTGGAAAGAGTACGAAATGGAAGTTGTCCGTGATTCAAAAGACAATTGCATCATCGTTTGTTCGATTGAAAATTTTGACCCGATGGGCGTTCACACGGGGGATTCAATCACCGTCGCCCCAGCACAAACGTTGACCGACAAGGAATATCAAATTCTGCGTAATGTCTCACTCGCCATTTTGCGTGAAATTGGCGTAGACACAGGTGGTTCAAACGTTCAAGTCGCTATCAATCCTGAAAACGGACGGATGATTATTATCGAAATGAATCCGCGCGTTTCACGCTCTTCGGCATTAGCCTCAAAAGCCACAGGTTTTCCGATTGCAAAAGTTGCCGCGAAATTGGCTGTTGGTTTCACACTCGATGAATTACAAAATGAAATCACAGGTGGTAAAACGCCAGCATCGTTTGAACCATCAATCGATTACGTTGTCACAAAAGTACCACGTTTCACCTTTGAAAAATTCCCACAAGCTGACGACCGTTTGACCACGCAAATGAAATCGGTCGGCGAAGTGATGGCAATTGGTCGCACGTTCCAAGAATCATTGCAAAAAGCGTTGCGCGGTCTGGAAATTGGCATCAATGGATTAAGCGAAATCACTGATTTAACAGCTGATGATGCGGCGGACAAAATTCGCCGCGAGTTGCGTCATCCAGGTCCGGATAGATTGTTATATGTTGCCGATGCGTTCCGTTTTGGCATGAATGCAGCAGCCATTCACGAAATTTGCAAAATTGACCCTTGGTTTTTAGCGCAAATTGAAGATTTGGTTTTAACTGAAAAATCACTTTTGACAAAAACGCTTTCAACGTTAAAAGAAGGCGAGTTGTTCCGTTTGAAACGCAAAGGTTTTTCCGATGCACGTTTGGCAAAATTGCTTGATGCGTCCGAAACCGAAGTTCGTAACATTCGCCATAAACAAAATGTACGTCCAGTTTATAAACGCATCGATTCTTGCGCGGCAGAATTTGCCTCAGATACCGCTTATTTGTATTCGACCTATGAAGAAGAATGCGAAGCACGCGTTTCTGACAAGGAAAAAATCATCATTTTAGGCGGTGGTCCAAATCGAATTGGACAAGGTATCGAGTTCGATTATTGTTGTGTTCACGCGGCGTTAGCGTTGCGCGAAGACGGTTACGAAACGATTATGGTGAACTGTAATCCTGAAACTGTTTCGACCGATTTTGATACCTCTGATCGCTTATATTTTGAATCGTTGACACTCGAAGACGTGTTAGAAATTGTTCATATCGAAAAACCGAAAGGCGTGATTGTGCAATACGGTGGTCAAACACCGCTGAAATTGGCTCGCGCATTAGAAGCCGCAGGTGTTCCAATTATTGGTACGTCGCCTGATTCGATTGATTTAGCTGAAGACCGCGAACGCTTCCAAAAATTGTTGGAACGTTTAGGTTTAAGACAGCCACCTAATGCAACGGCACGTTCGACTGAACAAGCGATTAATGCGGCAAAAGAATTGGGTTATCCGTTGGTTGTGCGTCCCTCTTATGTTTTAGGTGGTCGGGCGATGGAAATTGTGTTCAACGAAGAAGGTTTGCAACGCTATATGAAAGAAGCTGTGAGCGTTTCAAACGATTCGCCTGTGTTGCTCGACCGATTCTTGGATGACGCCGTGGAAATGGATGTTGATGCGATTTATGACGGCGAGCGCGTGTTAATCGGCGGTTTGATGGAACACATCGAACAAGCGGGTGTGCATTCAGGTGATTCAGCGTGTTCATTGCCACCGTATGATTTAGCCCCTGCGTTGCAAGACAAATTGCGTGAACAAGTTGCAAAAATGGCAGAAGCCTTAGGTGTTCGTGGGTTGATGAATACGCAATTTGCGATTCAGGGCGAAGATATTTACGTTTTAGAAGTCAATCCCAGAGCTTCGAGAACCGCGCCATTTGTATCAAAAGCAACAGGTTATCCACTTGCAAAAATTGCTGCTCGCGTGATGGTTGGACAAACACTTGAACAACAAGGCATTACCGAAGAGCGCATTCCTGATTATTTCTCGGTGAAAGAGGCCGTTTTCCCATTCGTAAAATTCCCTGGTGTTGACCCGCTTTTAGGTCCTGAAATGAAATCAACAGGCGAAGTGATGGGCGTAGGTAAAACGTTTGGTGAAGCGTTTGCGAAATCGCAACGCGCCTCAGGTGTGAATCTAAATCACACTGGCAAAGTGTTAATCAGTATTCGCGATAAAGACAAAGTGAAATTGCCTGAAATTGCACGAATGTTAGTAGAAAAAGAATATGAAATTGTGGCAACCGGTGGCACGGCGCGTTTCTTAAAAGAAGCAGGCTTTCCGTGTGAACTCGTGTATAAAGTGAACGAAGGTCGCCCGAACACGGTGGATATGATTAAGAATGATCAAATTCAACTCATCATTAACACGACTGAAGGCAAAAAAGCGATTTCGGATTCATTCACCATGCGTCGTGAGGCGTTACAACATCGCGTAACCTATTACACCACGATGGCTGGAGCAAGAGCGGCATGTTTTGCACTCGGTGAGCTGGATGCCGGTGACGTGAACTGTTTACAAGATTTGCACAAAAGTTTGAGCTAAAAAATAAACACAACGGTAAAAGGTGAAACATCGCCTTTTACCGCCAAAAAATTATTGGAGTTTTAAAAAATGAGCAAAGTTCCACTCACTGTTAAAGGTGCAGAAAAATTACGCCTTGAATTAGACGAATTAAAATCTGTCGTTCGCCCACGCATTATTAACGCTATTGCAGAGGCTAGAGCGCATGGCGATTTGAAAGAAAATGCCGAATATCACGCCGCAAAAGAACAACAAAGTTTTGCCGAAGGACGTATTTCTGAAATCGAAGGTAAATTAGCCAACGCACAAATTATCGATGTCACTAAAGTGGATGCGAATGGCAAAGTTGTGTTTGGTGCAACCGTCGAAATTGAAGATTTAGATGCTGAAAAACGAGTGACTTATCAAATCGTGGGCGAAGATGAGGCAAATATCAAAGAAGGTCGTATTTCAATTGGTTCACCAATTGCTCGCGCTTTAATTGGCAAAGAAGTCGAAGACGTGGTAACTGTCAAAGCCCCTGCGGGTGATGTGGATTACGAAATTATTGCAATTCAATACGTTTGATTATCGTGTATAAGTCAAAGATAAAATTTTTTTATCTTTGACTTACGCTAATTCTGTTATTTCTTATTAGGATTATGACGATAAATCACAATAACTTGCCCAATCGATTGGACTAATTCTGCTTTAGTTGCATTACAAATTTCATCACAAATCACTTTTCTATCATCACGTTCGGCGCGGATTTTGATTTTTATGAGTTCATGACAATCTAACGCAATTTCTATTTCAGCAAGTACCGCTTCAGTAAAACCGGCTTGTCCAATGATGACAACTGGGTTTAAATGATGCGCCTCTGATTTAAACTTTTTCTTTTTTACAGCATCCACACATTTTTCCTAAATAAAATAAAAAAGGCTTGATAAAACACAATTCTACACTATAAATGATACCTTATGGCACGAACTAAAAGCAGTACACAATGGATGCAAGAACATTTCGATGACCCTTATGTCAAAATGGCACAAGCGCAAGGGTATCGTTCTCGCGCGGTATTCAAGCTAAAAGAATTACACGAAAAAGACCATTTAATTAAAGCAGGGATGAATGTCGTAGACTTAGGCGCGGCACCGGGTGGTTGGTCACAATTTGCACGACCATTACTGGGGACAAGTGGTCGATTAGTCGCATTGGATATTTTGCCAATGGAACCGCTCGATGGGGTAGATATGATTATTGGTGATTTTCGTGAAGAATCCGTGTTGAATAAACTTTATGCTGTTTTAAATAATGAGCCGATTCATTTAGTGATGTCTGATATGGCACCTAACATGAGTGGTAATAAAAACACCGATCAGGCGCGGTCTATTTATTTAGGTGAATTAGCGTTGGATACCGCAAAAACCGTATTAACAAAAAATGGCACTTTTTTAGTAAAATTATTTCAAGGCGAAGGTTTTGAAACATTATATAAAGAAGTGCAACAAGCCTTTAGCACTGTTACTATTCGCAAACCTAAGGCTTCACGTCCACGCAGTAACGAGGTTTATGTTTTAGCAAAAGGTTTTAAATCAAATATATAAAAAACCGTCGGGGAAATATTATTCCCGATATAATCACTCAGTTTTTGAAAAATTGAGAGCCGTTCTTCCGGTCTAGGGCGTTTAAATTGAACGATATGATAAAAAATATACTCATCTGGAGTGTCATCGCCATGTTGCTGATGTCACTATTTAATAATTTTGGTGGCAATTCGCAAAATGAGCGTGTGGATTCGTCGATGTCTTATTCGCAATTCATCGATTCCGTCAAAGCAGGACAAGTGCAGCAAGTTATCATCGACGAACACATCGTCAAAGGTAAATTGCAAAGTGGACAAATTTTTAAAACTTACGCGCCTACCGATGCACACTTAGTGGATGATTTATTAGCCAATAATGTTGAAATTAAAGCTGTTCCACCTGATCAACCTTCGCTGATTATGCAATTGTTGGTGTCATTTGGTCCGATGGTGTTGTTGATTGGCGTATGGGTTTTTTTCATGCGTCAAATGAATGGTGGCGGTCCTGGTGGGCGTAATCCGATGGGGTTTGGTCGAAGTAAAGCGCGAATGCTCGAAGAAGACCAAATTAAAATTAACTTTTCGGATGTTGCCGGTTGTGACGAAGCAAAAGAAGAAGTGGCAGAAATGGTCGATTTTTTACGCGACCCTGCAAAATACCAAAAATTAGGTGGCAAAATTCCGCGCGGTGCGTTGATGATTGGTCCTCCGGGAACGGGTAAAACGTTGCTTGCTCGTGCGATTGCAGGTGAAGCGAAAGTGCCGTTTTTTACTATTTCAGGTTCGGATTTTGTAGAAATGTTTGTCGGTGTTGGGGCTTCGCGTGTGCGTGATATGTTTGAGACAGCAAAAAAACATGCACCGTGCATTATTTTTATCGATGAAATTGATGCCGTTGGTCGTCAACGTGGTGCAGGTTTAGGCGGCGGCAATGATGAACGCGAACAAACATTAAATCAGTTATTGGTTGAAATGGATGGCTTTGAAGGTAATGAAGGCATTATTGTCATCGCGGCGACTAACCGTCCTGATGTACTGGATAAAGCGTTATTACGTCCCGGTCGTTTTGATCGTCAAGTCACTGTCGGTTTGCCAGACGTACGCGGACGCGAACAAATTTTAGGCGTACATATCAAAAAAGTTCCCAGCGCAGAAGATGTGGAAATTAAATACCTTGCTCAAGGCACACCTGGTTTTTCAGGTGCTGATTTGGCAAATTTAATTAACGAAGCCGCTTTATTTGCCGCACGAATGAATAAACGTGTTGTCAGCATGGCGGATTTGGAAAAAGCCAAAGATAAAATCATCATGGGCGCAGAACGCTATTCGATGGTGATGAACGAAAAAGAAAAAGAAATGACCGCTTATCACGAAGCCGGTCACGCGATTGTGGGTAGATTAGTGCCTGAACACGATCCTGTTTATAAAGTGAGCATTATGCCGCGTGGTCGCGCATTAGGTGTAACGATGTTTTTACCAGAACGCGATCAATACAGTGCAAGCAAGCAAAAACTAGATAGTATGATTTCGAGTTTATACGGTGGTCGTATTGCAGAAGAAATTATTTTCGGTTGGGAACAAATCAGTACCGGTGCATCCAACGACATTGAACGGGCAACGGAATTAGCACGGAATATGGTCACGAAATGGGGATTTTCTCAACGCTTAGGACCGCTTTCTTATAGCGAAGAGGAAGGCGAAGTATTTTTAGGTCGCTCTGTCACACGTCACAAAACCGTTGCCGAAGAAACCTCGCACAGTATTGATGAAGAAATTCGTTCATTTATTGATAAAAACTACGCACGTGCTGAAAAAATTCTAAAAGATAATTTGGATATTTTGCACAGCATGGCGGCGGCGTTGATGAAATATGAAACTATCGATAAAAATATGATTGATGATTTGATGGCGCGAAAACCCGTTCGCACGCCTGATGGTTGGGGAGATATGCCCCCCAAAGGTGGTTTGCATATTGTGATTGGCGAATCGAGCAATGATTCCCCCTCATTAGATGACGCTATCGAACAACACTAGACATTTGTTTAAATCGTAATAACAAAGGGAGAAGTGCTATACGCTTCTCCTTTTTTTATCACTGAATTTTAGGAAAAACGTGATGACAAAAAAATATTTTGGGACTGATGGTATTCGTGGAAAAGTCGGTATACCGCCGATTACGCCTGATTTTTTACTGAAACTTGGTTGGGCGGCAGGACAAGTTTTTGCCAACGAGGGACACAATTTCGTGCTGGTGGGGAAAGACACACGCATTTCGGGATATATGTTTGAATCCGCATTGGAAGCAGGTTTGACAGCGGCAGGGGTTGATACGCGTTTGTTAGGTCCAATGCCCACACCGGCCGTCGCGTATTTAACACGCACACTGCACGCAAAAGCGGGCATTGTGATTAGTGCTTCGCATAACCCCTATTACGATAACGGAATTAAGTTTTTTTCAGCGCAAGGTACGAAATTACCCGATGATATTGAACAAAAAATTGAAGCATATTTAGATTTGCCCATTACAACGGTAGATTCATCAAAATTAGGTAAAGCTAAACGAGTCGTTGATGCGGCGGGGCGTTATATCGAATTTTGCAAAGCCAGTGTTGCAGCCGGATTAACTTTTGATGGAATGAAAATTGTGGTGGATTGTGCAAATGGCGCAACTTATCACGTTGCCCCGCATGTTTTCAAAGAACTTGGCGCAACGGTAATTACAATCGGTGTCGAGCCAGATGGTTTAAATATTAATGAAAATTACGGTGCAACCAGCCCAGAAAATTTAGTTAAAACGGTTTTAGAACAAAAAGCAGATTTTGGTATTGCTTTAGATGGTGATGGAGATAGAGTCATTATGGTCGACCATAAAGGTGAATTGGTCGACGGTGATGAGCTGATTTATATCATCGCAAAAGCACGTTTGAAAGCTGGTTTATTCACTGGACCTGTGGTTGGTACGTTAATGACAAATTTGGGAATGGAACGCGCGCTGAATGCGTTAAATATACCTTTATTGCGTGCTAATGTGGGTGATCGTTATGTTATTGAAATGTTAACCGAACATAAAGGGATGATTGGCGGGGAAAATTCGGGGCATATTATTTGTTTAGACAAAACCACAACAGGCGATGGCATTATTGCCGCATTGCAAGTAATTGCTGAAATGCAAAAAACAGGTTTATCGTTGCATGATTTGAAGTCTGGAATGCAAAAATATCCACAAGTGTTAATTAACGTGAAAACTGGGCAAAAAATAGATTTGAATCATACGGGAATTCAAAGTGCAGTACGCGCGGTAGAACAAGCATTAGGCAATGAGGGACGTGTTTTATTGCGAGCTTCGGGAACAGAACCTTTAATTCGCGTCATGGTTGAAGGGCGCGATAATGCAACCGTTGAAAATTATGCCAAACAATTAGCTGAAGATGTAAAACAGGCAATCGTTGCTTGAATAAAAATGTTTTAAAAGCTATGATACTCGGAGTTAGTCGCTATATTGCGGCAGTATTTTAGATTTTTAACCGCTTTTATGGTTTTGAGCCGGTCTATGTATCAAGTCATTATTGTTATTCATGTGTTGTTAGGATTAGGTGTTGTTGGTTTAGTGCTGATGCAACAAGGTAAAGGTGCGGACGCAGGTGCAGCATTTGGTACAGGCTCATCAGGTTCAGTTTTTGGCGCACAAGGTGCGGCGTCGTTTTTATCGCGTTCGACAGCCATTTTAGCAACATTGTTTTTTACAACCAGTTTGGGATTAGCAGTTATGAATAGCCAACAATCTGCAGAAAAAGAATTGATTGTAAGCCCTGCAAAAAGTGAACAAAGTACACCAGTTGAAAAGGCTATTTCTCCGGAAATACCTGTTCCAGTTGAAAATGCAAAATAAGATTATTATGCCGATGTGGTGAAATTGGTAGACACGCCATCTTGAGGGGGTGGTGACGCGAGTCGTGCTGGTTCGAGTCCAGTCATCGGCACCAAATAAGCATCCGATAAGATGCAAAGAAGTTCAAAAGCCCGCAAGTTATCTAACTTAGCGGGTTTTTTATTGTCTTACAATGTCCAGTAAAATCTATTGACATACCGTCATGCCTTTATCAGATACTGCAATTAAGAATGCAAAGGTTAAAGAAACTGCTTACAAGATGCCCGATGAAAAGGGTATGTATTTATTAGTCAGTACGAGCGGTAGCAGGTATTTTCGTCTTGATTACCGTTTTGGCGGGAAACGTAAAACATTGCTTTGGGCGTCTATCCTGAAACGAGTTTGAAACAAGCAAGAGACAAACGAGACGAAGCAAGACAAAAACTCACAGATGGTATTGACCCTAGCGAATCTCGAAAAGCTGAAAAAATTGCTCACACTTACACTTTTGAGAGATTGATTAGAGAATGGCTTACTTCCAATAGTCATACGCTCAAAACACTTACTCACCATAAAAAATTACGCCGATTTGAAATACACGTTTTTCCTGTTTTAGGTAACGTGCCACTCAATGCTGTCAAATCGCCCGATATTTTTAATTTGATTAAGCCACACATTGCTAAAGGCGAATTAGAAACGGCTCACCGTATACGCAGTGAAATCAGCGGCGCGTTTGCTTATGCCATTGCTCACGGTTTAACTGATTACGACCCCGCCCAAGCGGTAGCCAAACAATTGCCTGCTCAAAAAGTAAAGCACCGTCCTGCTTTGATTGAACCCAGCCAATTTGCCCAATTACTGCGAGACATTACTCACTATCAAGGCACGTTTGTTGTGCAATGCGCTCTTAGATTATCACCGCTATTGTTTCAAAGACCTGGTGAAATTCGACAAATGGAATGGAAAGACGTGGATTTGGTGGCGCGTGAATGGCGATACCTTGTCACCAAAACGGAATTTAATCATATCGTGCCGTTGAGTACGCAAGCGGTTGAAATTCTCGAAAGCATCAAGCCACTCACAGGTTCGAGGCGTTATGTGTTCCCATCCAGTCGTGGTGATGGTCGTCCTATGTCAGATAACACCATACGCACCGCGCTTAGGACGTTGGGCTACGATGGTGACGTGATGACCGCTCACGGATTTAGAACCACTGCATCCACATTGCTCAATGAGCAAGGCTGGTCACCTGACGCAATCGAGCGGCAATTTAGCACACGCGCCACGCGATGCTGTTCGAGCCGCTTACAACCGAGCGCAATACTTAGAAGAACGCCGAAAAATGATGCAGTCATGGGCTGATTATTTAGATGGTTTGAAAATGGGTGGCGAGATTATCCCATTTAGCAAGGCGACTTAGTTCAGGGTTTGAAATCACAGAAATAACATAGGGGACAATATGTACGCAGAAAAATTAAAGTAATTCGAGTATGTTGAAAACTTAAGTGGTAAATCATGGGAGCACGCTATAGCCTTCGACGTAATTAGTCAAACACCCGTCAAGGATTGCCCACTTCACTGCTTTCATTATTTGAATTGCTCTTTAAGCATCTGCTTGAAACACGCACGAAATACGGGGCTTATCCACATACGCATAAGTTAGGGCGGTTGCTTTCGCAGTTGATTGACGACACAGAATTTAAAACGGATTTAAAACAATACGAGCCGCATTTAGTTTCTATTACCGTTTGCGCTGAGGCATATCGTTACAATTTTTTGATTGATTGCACTGCTTACCATCATGACGTTGAGGCGTTGAATCCTTTACTTGATAAGTTGGCAGAATTTGCAAACAGCTAAAACCCATAACTAAGCCTAGCCCGACGGGGCGATAAATCGGTCATACCTTAACCGATTGGCTTAGTTTCTTTTTTCTAAGGCGAAAACATTAAAGGCGGTGTTATGAATAACTCCGATAATATAAATCCACTTTGGAAACTTGCTAGTTCATATACCGTATCGCAAGCAGCGGCTTTAATCGCAGGATTTGACCCTAACAGCATCAAATATGGCGATAATGGTCAGCCTATTTATTTAAACGTCCCCTCATACGAAGAATATGCAGATGATGCAAATGAACGTAACTACAATATTTTTAAGTGGGTGCAAACTGCTTTTTCTGCATTGATAAATTCTATTAACGATAATACGTTGAATGCCCAGTTGAAATACGATGCTTTTCCACGATATGTAGGAGGTCTTGATAATCTTTACTATAACGATGACAAAAAAATAGTTACTGACCCCATTAGCGATGAAGAATACTTAGTCACACCTGTACCAAATTGGAGCGTGACATTTGTTACACGAGCAGATTTAAAACAATGGTTAGAAAATAACGGCATTACAACGGGATTTTTATTCCAAAAGGCGGTTGGTGATACACCCGATTATTTGAACCCTTTACCGTGCTATCGAATATGGGATTATTCATTAAGGGCTTGGACGTGCCGGCGGCTTCATGTTGCATATTGGCACGACCAACTAAGTCATTGACCATTTATTTGCAGGCAGTTGGTCGAGTGATGAGACCGCATGAAAGTAAAAATGATTGCATCCTTCTCGATTGTGCGGGGCTGACGTATGAGCATGGCTTGTTGAGGATGCACGAGAATCGAGAATGAACATTAGACGGCAAAGCCAAGA
>DALYHZ010000053.1:0-12423 GCA_031970635.1 Methylococcaceae bacterium
ATTTTCTGTCTCAACTTCCAAGGCAATCATCTTATTCACCAAATTCGCCATGTGATCTTGAAGCTGTAATTGGTGTTCTTTTTCTTGCTGATGATGCGTTTTAATTTCACTCGCGACGGTTTTAAAACACTTATTCACCATTTCTTTTAGCGTACTAAGCGAACTGGTTTTAATTGCTTCAATTTGTAATTCTCTGACTTGGGTGAAAATTGATTGGTCTAATTTATTGCGATTCTTAACAGACGTATTCATTGAATCATTGGTTTGCGTCACAATCGTATTCAAATCTGCCAATTGTGCGGCAATGTATAACAAAAATTGGTCAATATCTTGTTGCTCTGCCTCGCTGTATTCTTTAATTTTCAGCAGTAACTGCACCAGCTCATCCAAAACTTCTTCAAATGGTTTTGGGGATTGGCTTGGATGAAGCAAAACGTCTTTGAGTAAGGCGGTTTGTGATTCGAAAACAGCAGGAATTGCCAAGGCGGATAAATATTGCAACAACTGTTCACTGACTTTATTTACGTCAATATATACAATCGGTTCGATTTCTTCTTCTGTTACTTCTTTGGGAGGAACTTCAGGCTCAATAATTTTTAGAATTCCTAAAAACAAATCACTCGATTGCTCAATCGGACTTTCGTCGCTATTAACCAATTTTTGCAATTCGCGTAACGCAGTTTGTTGGCTGGCATCTGCTTGTTGTCGATACAAAAAATCAAATAACAAGTCTGAATTTAATTTTTTCTTTTTGGTGGGAAGATTTTTAATCGATTCGTTAAAGGTTTTAAGTTCCGTTTTTAAAGTAATTGTATCGATTTCATTTTTAACGTGATTACGAACATGTTGCACAATGGGGTCAAGATTTTTGTCATGTCCTTCGCTAAGAATTGATAATTGGATAATGAATTGCCGCAGCAATTTTTCTTTTTCATGATGTGCATGTTCAAGTCTATTTTGTTCGTCGAAAAGATTGAGATATTTTTTGCGCCATTGCTCGCCAACATCTTCGTTGTGCTTATTGAAAAAACCCATACTCTTTTCCTAATTTCTTTTCGACGAAATAATTTTAAGACAAACGTGTTACTTTTTGATTGCGCTCTCTTGAGCAATCAGGCGATTCATAATTTCAATCATTTTTTCGTGTGAACCGGCTAATGGACCGCTGGTTTTATATTTGCCATTGATAACAATGGCTGGCACGCCTGTAATACCGTAACGCGCCGCTAAAGCACCGGCTTGACGTACTTTCATATCAACAGGAAATGAATTAAATGCCGCTTTAAAATCTGCTTCGCTCACGCCATGCGCGACGAAAAATTTTGCCAGTTGTTCTTCGGTTTCCAAGTGTTCTTTTTTCACTTGTAAGGTGTCAAAAAAATCGGCATGAATTTTATCAACCACGCCCAAGGCTTCAGCCGTGTAATAGGCTTTTGCATGTTTGCCCCATTGCTCGCTAAATACGGCGGGTTGACGAATAAATTCCACATTTTTTGGCAACGTTTTGACCCATTTTTCTAACGTGGGTTCAAAATCAAAACAATGCGGACAGCCATACCAAAAAAACTCAATCACTTCGACTTTATTGACATCGTGAGTGGGTTGCGCGGGTGTGACGAGTTCATAACCGACGGCTTCTGGCGCGGCTTGTGCGGGATTAAACGTTGCGGCAATCGCCAATGACAAAGCAAATAAACTGTGGCGGGTAAATTGTTTAAGCATTTCTTTTCTCCCTTAATGATTATTTCATGGTCGCAATACGATTTGCGACGGCTTTAATTTCAGCATCTGACATCTTAGCAGAAATCATGTGCATCATATTTTCAGGGTTATTACTGCGTTTCCCCGATTTGAAATCATTTAACGACTTGATTAAATACTCTGCGTGTTGCGCTCTAAGTGCTGGGAATGAGGCGGGTTTATTGCCTTCAGCCACCGGACCATGGCAGGCAATACATGCGGAAACTTCACGTTTTAAATCACCATTGCGATATAAATCGCCACCTTGAGCAACTAAGGCTTCGTGTTCGGCACGTTCTTCAGCACTTTCATCAGATTGAGCAGGTTCTGCGACAATTTTTTGTTCGGCATAATAATTGGCAATATCGACCATATCATTTTCTGTCAACGTCATCGCTAAAGTTGACATCATCGGGTCTTTGCGTGTGCCATCTTTAAAGGCTTTTAATTGATTGACAAGATAGCCGGCATTTTGTTGGGCGAGTTTTGGAAACATTGCCATTGTGCTATTACCGTGTTCACCGTGACAACTCACGCAAGTAATCGATTTTTGTTTACCGGTATTTACGCTATCAGCGTGCGTCATTTCAGCATGAACTTGCGAGACACCGCCACTTAAAATAACGGTTAAAGCGAAGGCGAGACTTTTTTTCTGCATCGAAATTTTCCTTGAAAAGTGTGAAGTAGAGCCACGTTAGGTGTACACAAACCCGCGTGTGTGCTTAAATTCTACTCCAAATCATACTTTCACGCGAGACACCATGAATCCTCTTTATTATCAAACGAAATTTATAAACAGTTCGCCTCATTTACGCGATACGCCCCCCGACATTGGTTTGGAAATCGCATTTGCAGGTCGCTCAAATGCCGGTAAATCCAGTGCGATTAACACTTTAACGCGCCAAAGTGGTTTGGCTCGAATCAGTAAAACCCCTGGGCGCACCCAAATGTTGAATTTTTTTGAAATTAGCCAACAACAACGGTTTGTTGATTTACCCGGTTATGGTTATGCCAAAGTGCCATTACCAGTGAAAAAACAATGGCACGAATTGATGGAAACCTATTTAACCAAACGTAAATCGCTGTGCGGAATGGTGTTAGTAATGGATGTGCGCCATCCATTAACTGACTTTGATTGGCAAATGGTTGAATGGTGTCAACACGCGCAATTGCCTTTGCACATTATTTTAACCAAAGCCGATAAATTGAATTACGGCGCGGCGAAAAATATATTGTTGCAAGTGCAAAAGGAATTGAAAGAATTGCCAACGCCTTTAACACTGCAACTGTTTTCGTCGCTGAAAAAAACCGGCATTGATGAAATCCATGCCGCGTTAAACCGTTTGTTCACCGAACGGCAATTACAAATCGACAACGGCTAAATGCCCGCTCGTTTCCAACCACGCTTTTCTATCAGGCGCACGTTTTTTTGCCAACAATAAATCGAAAAGCCCTTCGGTTGCTTCAAAATCATCAACCGTCAATTGCACCAAGCGGCGCGTGTCAGGATTCATCGTGGTTTCGCGTAATTGACTCGGATTCATTTCACCTAATCCTTTAAAGCGTTGCACATTGACTTGCCCTTTGATTTTTTCGGCTTTGATTCGGTCTAAAATGCCTTGGCGTTCTGACTCGTCGAGTGCGTAAAACACGCGTTTACCGACATCAATTCGATAAAGCGGCGGCATGGCAACAAAAACGTGACCGTTTCGCACTAGCGCGTTGAAATGTTTATAAAACAACGCGCAAATCAGTGTTGCAATGTGATTTCCATCCGAATCCGCATCCGCCAAAATACACACTTTGCCATAACGCAAACTTTGTAAATCATCCGAATCCGGCTCAATGCCCAGCGCGACGGCAATATCGTGAATTTCTTGTGAAGCCATCACTTGCGTGGATTCGACCTCCCAAGTGTTTAGAATTTTGCCTCGTAACGGCATGATGGCTTGAAAATCACGCTCCCGAGCTTGTTTTGCACTGCCGCCCGCTGAATCGCCTTCGACTAAAAATAATTCGGTGCGATTGATGTCTTGTGCGCTGCAATCGGCAAGTTTTCCAGGTAACGCAGGTCCTGAAGTGATTTTTTTGCGGACAATTTTTTTATTCGAACGCAACCGTTTTTGTGCGCTGTTAATCACCAATTCGGCAATCTTTTCGCCTTCGCTCGGATGGGAATTAAGCCATAAACTGAAACTGTCTTTCACCACGCCCGAAATAAACGCCACGCATTCGCGCGAACTCAAACGTTCTTTGGTTTGCCCTGAGAATTGTGGGTCTTCGAGTTTGACCGATAACACAAAATGGCATTGTTCCCACACATCTTCTGGTGCGATTTTTACGCCGCGTGGCAACAAATCCCGAATATCACAAAATTCACGAATAGCCTCCGTTAAACCTGCCCGCAAACCGTTGACATGTGTACCACCTTGAGCAGTTGGCACAAGATTGACGTAACTTTCAGCGACCATTTCAGGTGGATTTTCAACTGCCCACAAAACGCCCCATTCCACGGCTTCATGGTCTGCGTTCATGTTGCCCATAAAAGGCGTTTCGGGGAAAAATTCCAACTCGCCAATACGGTCTTGCAGATAATCTTGCAAACCATTTTCGTAACACCAAATCAGCATTTCTTCGGTTTGTTCAATTTTGAGCGTAATTTTTAAACCTGCGCACAATACCGCTTTAGCTCGTAAAACGTGTTTGAGTTTTGAAACTGAAACTTTCGGCGAATCGAAATAACGTTCGTTTGGCATGAAATAAACGGTAGTTCCCGTGTTATTTTTACCAACGGTGCCGATTTCAAGTAATTCTGTTTGTTTTTCGCCATCAGCAAAACGCATGGAATAGACTTTTCCGCCACGATTTACGGTAACTTCTAACGCGCTCGATAACGCATTCACCACTGACACGCCTACGCCATGTAAACCGCCAGAAAATTGGTAATTTTTATTAGAGAATTTTCCGCCTGCGTGCAATTGCGTCAAAATCACTTCGACACCTGAAATGCCTTGTTCAGGATGAATATCAACGGGCATACCACGACCGTTATCGCTGACTGAAACCGCGCCGTCCTTGTGCAAAATGACATCGATTTGTGAAGTGTATCCAGCTAAGGCTTCATCGACACTGTTATCAATGACTTCTTGAACTAAATGATTCGGGCGCGTGGTATCGGTGTACATACCGGGACGTTTGCGGACAGGTTCTAAGCCTGTTAAAACTTCAATTGCCGCCGCTGTGTAAGACGTTGGATTACTCATATTTTGAAAATCAGAACTCAAAAAGACACAAGATTAACCTTGACGCTCTGCATTAAGCAAGGCAATTACCGCTTTTGTATCAGGACGAACATCGCGCCATAACAAAAATGCTTCAGCGGCTTGCTCAACTAACATGCCTAAACCGTCTAAACTTTTGCTCGCACCTTGCGTTTGTCCCCAACGCACAAAAGCCGTCGGCACATTACCATACGCTAAATCATAACAAACGCCGTTTTTTGCCAATAAATTTTCAGGCAATGGCGGTAATTCATTACTTAAACTGGCAGATGTCGCATTGATGATGAGGTCAAACGGTGTATCGTGCAAAATGTCTAAACCACAACCTTCAAAACTGTGATTAAATTCAATCGCTAGTTGCAAAGCTTTTTCGACTGTTCGATTCGCAACCACCAAACAATCCGGATGCGCGTCAAGTAATGGCGAAAGAATGCCGCGCGTTGCGCCACCTGCGCCTAAAATTAAAATGCGCTTATCTTTTAACTCGATGCCATGATTATTGGTTAAATCATTTATCAATCCAATGCCGTCAGTGTTATCACCTAAAATCGAACCATCTGCTTGTTTAACTAAGGTATTAACTGCTTTAGCGAATTCAGCACGTTCGGTTTTTTTATCGACAAATTGCCACGCTAATTCTTTCAATGGCACTGTGCAATTTAAACCTTTGCCACCTTGTGCGAAAAATTCTGTCACAGCAGTAACAAAATTTTCAGCCGTTACTTCTTGCGCCTGATATTCGAGAGCTTGATTTGTTTGTTCAGCAAATAATGTGTGAATACGCGGCGATTTACTGTGACTAATGGGGGAACCGAAAACGGCGTAACGATCGATAATTGTCATAAAATTCCCAATAAAAATAATTTTCAAAGTAGCGCGTTTAAATCCAGATTATCGCGCACCATGTTGGTAAAAGTGTTAATTGCTTTTTCTCTATACTCTGCATAATCAAAACCTTGATAAGCCGGATTTAGATTTTGAAAATACGCCGTACGAAAACGGTTGTCATCAAAAATTCCGTGAACATGTGTGCCAGCAATGTGTCCATTTTGATGATACAACGGATAATTTGCTAAACGACCGCAATGGATTTCATAACCTTGCACATTAAATTCTCCGAAAACCGCATACGCGCCACGTTTTAAAATTTTAGGTTGTTGGTACGTTACCGTGTCAGCAATTAACGCAAAACCGGTTTCATGACTCGGCGCATCGGATTCTAAACCGTCGTTATCGATTAAATTTTCGCATAACATTTGATAACCGCCACAAATACCGAAAATGGCTTTTTCAAATTTTTGAATTTCGGCAAACAGACCTTGCGCTTTTAACCAGCGTAAATCCGAAAGCACACTTTTACTGCCGCCAAGCAAAACCATATCAAAATCATCGAGTGTTTGAAAACCATGAATTAACGTGACATCCAATTCATCGTCTGCCATTAACACATCTAAATCGTTGTAATTACTCAAGCGGGGCGTGGCAATGACTGCCACTCGTAATTTTACAGCACCGCGACGTTGCGAATAATTTTGCAACGATTGAGAATCTTCCATATCAATGTTTAACGGTAAAAATGGCAATACGCCTAACACCGGTACGCCAAATTGTTCGCGGATAATCTTTTCACCTTCATCAAAAAAACGTCGGTCGCCGCGAAATTTGTTAATAATTACGCCAACAACATTTGCGCGAATTTCAGGCGAGAGCAAAGCCAATGTACCGTAAATGGACGCAAACACCCCGCCACGTTCAATATCGGCAACTAAAATAATGCGCGGCTGAAACGTTTGAGCAATAAACGTATTCGACAAATCTTTATGCAATAAATTCAATTCCACCGGTGAGCCTGCGCCTTCGGCAATCACTAAATCATATTCTTGCAATAATTGACCGAACGCATTTTTAACGTGGTTTTTTAAGGTATCGATTTCGCTGTAATAATCCGAAATGCTCTGATTTTTATGTACCAAACCATTTACAACCACTTGCACACCACCGTTGCCGTGAGATTTTAATAAAACGGGATTAAACAAATAACGTGGTTCAATTCGCGCCGCTTCGGCTTGAAAACATTGAGCGCGAGAAATTTCGCGTCCTTCCACCGTAACGCTGGAATTATTTGAAACGTTTTGCGCTTTAAATGGCGCAACACGAATACCTAAATCGGCAAAAATTCGGCATAACGCCATTACAACACTGGTTTTGCCCGCATCAGAACTTGTGCCGACAACTAAAATGGGATTCATAAATTCAAAAATTCAACATAAGTATAGTCATTAGCATAACGTAATTTATGCACACTGCCGTAATCCACGCGAAACTGAAACGCATTGGCTGGCGGCAATTGTAAAATTTCAGCCAATAAAGCGCGAATCACGCCAGCATGGGTGACGATAAAAATGCGTTCGCTTTCGAATTGAATGACATCCTGCCAAAAACTCGCCACGCGCTGACATAACAAGCTAAAACTTTCGCCATTTGGCGGCGCAAGTGTGACGAAATTTTCTGTCCAATGACTTAAATGTTCCGGTTCAATCTCTGAAAACGCGACATTTTCCCAATCACCAAAATTCACTTCTAAAAGTCGCGTATCAAAAATAACGTCGTCACTTAACAAGTTTGCCAAACGTGAACAACGCGATAACGAACTGCTAAATACTTTATCTTCGGTTTGAATGGCAGGTAATTTTTTTAAAACGTCTCGTGCATCGTCTAAAAAATTATTCGCTAATGCCACATCACTTTGACCGTAACATAAACCTTTTGGCGTATTCGTTTGGGTGTGTCGAATTAAATAAATGTCCATAACCCACTGAGCGTTAAATAAAACAATGTTTCGCAAATTTGCTGTGTTGCACCCAAACAATCTCCCGTGTAACCACTGATATGTTTGTGAAAATAACGTCCCAGCCAAAACGTCATTAGAGCTAGTGGGATAATTGAAAGCCAAGAAATGTTGGGTAATAAACTCATCGGCAATAAAGCGATAAATGTTGCGACGATTAAGTTGTGGCGCGTTGGAATATAAATGGCGATTTGCGATTTACTGTTTTCAAGCCATGCGTAATCGTAAAAACGCATTAAAAATAACGGACATAAACGGCTGATGCTGTGCGCGGCAATAAAAATAAGGGGGAGTTTTTCTATTGGGAATGTGATTAACACGCTGACTTTTAGTGCAACTAATAACCCTAAACCTAACGCACCATAAACACCGATTGCTGAGTCTTTCATGATAGTTAAAATGCGCGTTTTATCGTAACCGCCACCAAAACCATCGCAAACATCGGCAAAACCGTCTTCATGAAATGCCCCCGTTATTAAAACACCGCTGATAATGGCGAGTAATACAGCAATGGTGTGCGACCATAAAAATTGTGCTACATAAAACGTTAAGCCACACGCGCCACCGACTAGCCAACCGATTAACGGTAAATAAAGCGTTGCTTGGGGAAGTTGCGTGTAATCGAGATTTTTCGGACAGGGCAAACGGGTATAAAAACTCACCGCTAACCAAAAATGTGAAAGGTTAATTTTTATCAACGCCAGCTTCTTCAAAAGTTGCCATTTCATTTAAAAATAAAATTGCCGATTGAATTAACGGATACGCTAACGCGATGCCTGAACCTTCGCCCAAACGAAGTGCTAAATCTAACAAAGGCTGGGCGTTAAAATGTTTCAACAATGCGCGATGTCCGTTTTCACTGCCAACCGGGCTAAAAATACAATTTTTTAAAACAGCCGGTTCTATCTGTTGCGCGACCAGTAAAGCCGCACATGTTACAAAACCATCAACTAAAATTAGCATTTTTAATTCTGCCGCTTTCAGATATGCGCCAACCATCATGGCAATTACAAAACCACCAAATGTCGCCAAGATGTCTAACGGTTTCGTAACCGAATGAGTGGCTAAGGCTTGTTGTAATAAACCACGTTTGTGCGCTAATTGCTCGTCGTTCAGTCCCGTGCCGCGACCGACACATTCATCTAACGGTATGCGAGTGAAAAGGTGCATCAAAGCCGCTGCCGATGCTGTGTTGCCAATGCCCATTTCGCCAAAACCAATACAATTACAACCGGCTTCAAATTGCGTTTGCACCAACATCGCCCCCGTGTTCATCGCCGTTTCACATTCTGACAAACTCATCGCCGGCGAATATAAAAAATTTTGTGTGCCGTAAGCAACTTTGGCGTTTATCAAATTTTCATGCGCGGGGAAATCGGCATTGACACCGGCATCAATAATTTTTAAATTCAAATTGTGTTGGCGTGCAAAAACGTTAATTGCCGCGCCGCCATTTAGAAAATTTAACACCATTTGCGCGGTAACGCTGGCTGGATAAGCACTTACGCCTGATTGGGAAATACCATGGTCTGCGGCGAAAATTAAAAGGGTCGGTTGCGAAATTTTTGGCGTGAGCGTGTTTAAAATTAAACCGATTTGCAACGCTAAATTTTCCAACCGACCCAACGCACCGAGTGGTTTCGTTTTTTGATCGATTTTAGTTTGGAGCTGTAATTTCAAATTCACGCAAAACTCGTTTTAAAATGAGACATCTCACTCGTCAGACTTCGCGTTTGATCTTCTAACGATTCGGCAGCGGCGGCAGCTTGTTCAACTAATGCGGCATTTTGTTGTGTAACTTCATCCATTTGCGTGACAGCTTGATTGATTTGACTAATGCCCGAGTTTTGTTCAATCGATGCGGCTGCGATTTGAGACATAATCGCTGTAACACTTTGAATAGCACTGACAATATCTTTCATCGTCAAACCCGCTTGTTCAACTTGTTTACTGCCGTTTGAAACGCGTTCAACCGAATCACTGATTAACCGTTTGATTTCACCTGCAGCACTGGCGGCGCGTTGTGCAAGATTTCGCACTTCGACTGCCACGACAGCAAAGCCTTTACCTTGTTCGCCAGCTCTCGCGGCTTCAACCGCCGCGTTTAACGCCAAAATATTGGTTTGGAAGGCAATATCATCAATCACTGAAATAATATCCACAATTTGGTGCGACGATTCGTTAATGTTTGCCATTGTTTCCACCACATCATTTACGACAGAAACTCCTTTTTTTGCCGTATCTGATGCGCCTAACGCAAGTTCGTTTGCCTGTTTAGCACTTTCGGTATTTTGTTGAACCGTGGTGGTTAATTCTTCCATCGTCGCCGCCGTTTGTTGCAAACTGGCAGCTTGCGTTTCTGTTCGATGCGATAAGTCATTATTGCCTGCGGCAATTTCATTTGCGGCTGTCGCAATTGCATCTGTGGTGACTTTAATCTGACTGATTAAAGTTTGTAGATTTCCCACAGTGTTGTTAATACTCGAGGTAACACTACCAAAAACACCAGGATAATCAGTGGTAATGGATTGTGTTAAATCACCGTGTGCTAATGCACCAACGACATGTTCAATTTCACCCAAGCTTTCTAACGCCAGCAAGGTATTGTTGATATTTTCTTTAAGTGCCAACATTTCACCACGACCATCGGCTGTTACACGATAATTTAAATCGCCCTCTGCAACATGTGCCATGACGTTGCCAACATCTTCTAACATGGCACGTAACGCATTTTGAGATTGAATGGCTTTGTCTACGGTTTCTTTAAACTTACCTTTAACGTGTGCGACGATAACTTTGGAAAAATCCGCGTTATACATGGAATACATGACATCATTTAAGGCGAACATGGTAACTCGTAACTGTTGAATCGTTTCATTGATACTGGTTTTCAACGCAACAAAATCACCCTGCACTGGAACGGTCATCGACGAGGACAATTCGCCATTTGAAATATCATTCATGACCAAGTTGGTACTGGTAATGATGTTTTGCAACATTTCACGCATATGGTCAATGGAATATAACAAACTGCTTTTATCGTTAGGTTGCAATTCGACTTTTGTGGATAAATTGCCATTGGCAATTGTTTTCACAATTTCTGCGGCGTAACTGGGTTCGCCACCAAGTTCACTCATTAACCGTTTGATGATAATCAAACCCACAAATATTGATAATGCCAAACCGACAATTTGCATAACAACAGATACAATTAACGCAAGTTGATAGCGATTTTGTGCTTTTTCGTATTCTTGTTGAGCAACGTTTTTTTGCAATTGAATCAAGTCATCAAGGTTTGCCGCAACAGGAACAGATAACGGACGTATTTTCTCAACTACAATTTTTTGAACGGCTTCTGGCGTAGCATTATTTTTAAGCAATTCTAAAACTGGTTCTAAGGCTTCATCTGTGTATGTTTTACGAGCCGCCACAAATTTACCTATGATTATATTTTCTTCCGCTGTCATATACGTCGACGCATAATCATCCCAAAGTTTGTTAATTTCACTGCGAGTTTGTGTGATTTTTTGCAATATTTGTTTTACATCTGTCGGTTCACTAATAGCATTTGCGATTTTAAGACGCACATCAATTTGCTTTGCTTTCATTTCAGATAGGTCCGCAATGGGAATGGTTCTATCGATATAAACGGTTCGCAAACCTTCATTAGCTTGATGTAACACATAAAAATTAAGACCTGTTAGTGACAACATAACAAAAGTCATTAAACCGATTAAAAAAAACAAACGGGCTTTTACAGTAAGATTATTGAACATTTTATTTTCTCTACGAGATTTGGGTTTGATGCCCCATTGTCGGCATGAAGGTGGCATTTTTAAAACCAAAGTCAATTTAACCGTATTTCGTTTTATCTCGATTTAACCAAAAATTTGTGGCGAATTCATGAGCGACTTCTTTAGTTTCAACTTTATCCAATAATTTCAACGCTATGGCAGCCGTGCCAATGACACTAGCTTGCGCGAATTCATCTTCAATTTCACCACGCCACAGTTGCGCTAATTGTTGTGGGTCTAAAACTTCGGGTTTGACATGGCGATGCGTAAATAAGGCATCCCAATTTTCATCACTCAGTTCGCCGTTATGAACGCTTTGAACCAAACATTCCATATCGGGATTACGTTCTGTTTCACCGCCCTCACCTTTTAAAACTGCCATGTGTGGTTGATTCAAAAGCATCGCCGCGTGTTGATGCACGGCGCGATAGCTTGGATGGAAAATGCCTTGGATGCTGTATGGTGCATCAAATGGGTTGAGCAAACGTACTAGCGTATGCACCGGCGAACGTAAACCTAAAACTGGGCGCAAGCCAATAATTTCATGCAACTTGGGGCAAAAATATTCGAGCGATAAATAACTAAAACGTTGTGTTTGCAATTGTTCTTGCGCTTGGGTAATCGACGTTGCCGCACTCAATCCCAAATAATGCAATACGTTTTCGGTATAAATTCGATCAGGTGTGTGACCTTCCGCGCCGTGCATAAAAACAGTGATGCCATTTTCAACAAGCAATAATGCCGACAATAAAAACCAAGG
>DALYHZ010000054.1:0-6329 GCA_031970635.1 Methylococcaceae bacterium
GTGTCCTTGGCCTTGATGTCGAGGGTGGATTCCTTAAGTCCATAGCCCTGTGGCGGCTGGTAGCCGTTGACGATGTTGACATCTTCAATCGGATATTCCAGTTCCAGCAAGCCGTTCAAAAACTCAATCAAAATGATTTTGTGGGTCTGGTCGCCGAATATCTTTTTAAAGGCGATGTCGGTTTTGGGGTCTACGAATTTCATGGATTTTCTTGTTTCAAATCAATAAGCGTTTTTAGATAAAGTTGTTTTTTTATATTTACATTTTCGTTTGAGATTATAACTCGAACGTATTTTAAAACTTGGTGTCGTTTTTTAAGAAATATGATTAGAATAAAATGGGGTTTGACAATTAAATAATCTTTTTAAGTGACATTTACGAGGCAAATTCAACATAAATTATAGGGAACAGGTAATTTGAAGGTTGTTGAATTTAAAAATAACATCTATCCAAGCCCTAGATAGAGTTAGGATTTTTTAAAATAATTGTGGTTAATATATGAGTCATTACGAAATTACTACTCTTTTACTTCAAGCAATAACAGGATTTGTAGTTCTTGCAACATTGATTGTTTATCATCGACAATTGGTCGTGATGACTAAGCAATTGAAGACAATGCAAGAATCATCTCAAGCAGCTAATTCACTCATATTAGTAAATTATCTTCAGTCTCCCGATGTCAGAAATGCCCGCCGTTGTGTTAGAGAGGTGTTATCCAAAAAACACTTAAAGGATTGGACAGAGGACGAACGAAAAGAGGCTTCATTAGTTGTAGCAAATTACGATGTTGTCGCGGCACTTTTAAAAGCGGGATTATCCCCCAGCGATTTGATAGTTACAAATTGGGCTCACAGTATTAAACACTGTTATGAAATCTTAAAACCTTTCATAAACGAGTATAGAAACATGGATGCAGCAAATGCTTCATTTTGGAGTAATTTTGAATGGTTATATACAGAAGCTACAAAAGCAAATTAAAGTCTGCTATAAAATTTTCACATGATAGATGATGACCTATTTGACCTACAAAGATTTATTGAAGCACAAGCGATAGTTTATGAAAACGTAATTTTTGAATTGAATTTTGGAAAAAAGAAAACTCATTGGATGTGGTATATATTTCCGCAAATAGAAGGTTTGGGAAATAGCGATATGGCAACAAAGTATTCTATAAAGAGTTTAGATGAGGCGGTTGCTTATGTTAATAATCCAATACTCGGACAAAGGTTAAAAGAATGTACGAAAAAAGTTTTATTTATCGAAGGAAAGAGTATCGACGATATTTTTGATTATCCTGATAATTTAAAATTTAAATCTTGTATGACCCTTTTTGCTTTAGTTTCGCAACCAAATTCTATTTTCTCAGATGCGCTGAAAAAATATTTTTTTGGAGAACAAGACAATGAGACACTATCCTTAGTTGGGATTGTTTAATCATGTCCAAATGCTTTCAATGTTTTTAAATTTAAACTTTAATTTTGCAAGTTCACGATAGCTTCCAATTGATAAGCCTTGTTTCAGCGGCTGATGAAAAATAATTCCGTCATTACTGTGCTAATTTTTCAAATGTTTCCGCGTACTGTTCCATTAACTGTTCATGAATTAGCAGGGCATCGTCATCGTCTTGAACAGCTTGTTGTTCGAGATTTTTTTTGAGCAAGCCAACTACAAATTCTAGTGGGGTCATGTGTTGATTTTTCGCCGCAATGTTTAACGGTACTTCTAAATCATCGGGAATCGTTAAAGTCATCATTGTTTTTACTCCGTTATTTGTTCATTAACTAATGCTTCGCACCTTAGTTTTTATTGAGCGGTGTAATTTATTTCCAAATACTCACAATGTTAGTGAAATCATCCGTCCACGCAGGCATATCAAAATACAACGGCATTTTTTGCCACGAACCGAGTTGACTGGTTTGCAACGGTTTTAAGGTTTCAGGATTTTTCGCCAACACCACCCAATCGGTTGCCACAATTAACGGCGGTGGATTGTCTTGCGGTTTGAATTCTTGAATTAACGCCGCCAATTTCATTTGCTCCGCATGAATCGAAACCACTTTTTTGAGCAACAAATGTCGATTCGTAATATGAAACGCCAAAATGCCATTCGGTTTTAATTTTTTGAAATACAGCTCAATCGCTTCGCGGGTCAATAAATGCGTCGGCACAGCATCCGAACTAAACGCATCCATCATCAGCAAATCAAACGCGCCATCGGGTTTATTTTGAAGCGACAAACGCGCGTCGCCGATTTCATTGATTGCATTTGGCGCACATTGGCTTAAATAACTGAAATACGTTGTATTTTTTGCAATATCCACCACAAGCGGGTCGATTTCAAATAACGTCCATGTTTGTGAAGGTTTCGCATAACACGCCAACGCGCCAGCCCCTAAACCGACCACACCGATATTCCAATTTGCATTTTGAGCATCGAACGTTTTAAACAATTGCCCCATCGGACTTGGACGACTGTAATAAGTGAGCGGTGTTTTGCTTTCGGTTGGAATTAAACGCTGTGCGCCGTGTTTGGTCGTGCCGTGAAATAACTCGTGATAGGTTTCAGGCTGTCCTTTTTCGTCAGTCAACACACTTTCACGCACTGCCATGACACCAAAAAACGTGCGTTCTTGCATGAGCGTGTGACTTTCGCTGTGATGCACAACCATTGCCGACATAATAATCACGCCAATCAATCCCGCATACGCCACAACCCGACGACGCATGAAATACACCGAAATCGTGAGCAAAATTAAACTGATGGCAATGCCGTCGAAATAACCGATTAAATTATCAACGCTGAAATAAACGCCTACGCCAATCGCCAGCAATAACAACGGGTCAATCAATTGCAAACTGATTTCTTTTAAATCCAATTTTCTCAAACTCGGACGCAACAATAACGCCGCGACAATCATCAATGGATATTCGTAAATGCCATTAAAAATAAACGGCGCGACAAATGTGTTAAACATGCCGCCCAACATTCCTGCAAACGACATAATCAAATAATACGTTGTGAGGTGCGAACTGTGCGGACGTTGTTCGGCAAGTTCACCGTGACACACCATGATTGCAAAGAAAAACGCGATAACGTGAAAAACCAAATACATCCAATACGGCAAATCGGCGGGATTGATAAACGAGTATGCGACGAAAGGAATTAAAAAAATCGGTTGCAAACGCACAAACCAAACATGACTTTTGTTATTCCAACGCGAAAAAACCAACACAAACGAAAACAAATAAACCGTGAGCGGAATAATCCAAAGCAACGGCACGGAAGCAATATCGGTGCTGATAAAATTCGTCAAACCCAGCAACAAACTCGATGGCACAAACGCCAATGCACCCCAATAAAGTTTCGTTTTCAGCGACAACGGCGGAACGTGTGACGAGGCAACACTCACATGACGTTCGTAATAAAAATCATTGGTTTGAATCGCCACAGTTTCACTTGCAACATAATTAAAATGCGTTTCGCGGTAATTTTTCCACAACGCCGCACCACAACCTGCAATCAAAACGCATAATGCAACGTAACCGATTGACCAATCCGATTGTTGCGAAGCTAGTCCTAAATTCGGTTCGATAAAAAACGGATAAATCAAAAGTGAAACTAAACTACCCGTATTACTTGCCGCATAAAGAAAATACGGGTCGTGGCTGTCGTGGTGTCCAACGTGTGCAAACCATTTTTGAATCAAAGGCGCAGTCGTTGAAAGCACAAAAAAAGGCAACCCAATGGCGAGTGCAAGCGTTGAAAAAATCCAAAAGGTGGGATTGGTTTCTGTGGGCGGTGTTAAATTTTCTGGTAACCCAATCGGCAATGCGAGAAAACTTAACGCGAGAATGACTAAATGAATCGTGATTTGAACTTTAGCGGTGAGTTTTGTTCCCAGCAAATGCGCGTACAAATAACCCAAAAACAAAACGCTTTGATAAAACACCATGCAACTGTTCCAAACGGCTGGTGTGCCGCCAAGTAATGGCAAAAGTAATTTTCCAAACAACGGTTGCAAAACAAACATTAACAGCGCACTGGAAAATAACGTGCTGGCGAATAAAACAACGAGGAAAAGTGAGCGATTTTGTGAAGACATGAATTTTGAGAGAGGCAATTGCTGTGAAAACAATTGGTATTTCCCACCTGCGCCGCTGTGTCCTTTCGTCCTTGAACCAGAGGTTCAAGTGGGAACGAAGTTTTTCAATTGGGCTGCTTACGCAAGGTAAGTATGCACTCCATGAAAAAGCATAAGTCCCCGTGGGCAATTTAGGTTCAGGATACTCCCAGAACACTTTCAAACGCCGCAGGAAATACCGCTATAGTTTAATCAGTTTTAGTCATTTTCTAAAACGTTTTCGATTTTATGACGCATATTTGATAAGCACTCATTCAAATTTTGGTTTAATTTCAAGTTCTCATCTTTAAGCAGTTGGAGTTCATGGGCGATATTTAACGCAACCATGACCGCAATTCTGTCATCACCGTTAATTTTTCCGGCGTTGCGAATTTTCCGCATTTTTTCATCTAATTGTTTGGCAGACTCAAGAAGCGATTCTTCTTCTTCAAAATCACAAGCAATTTTGTATTCTTTTCCTAAAATGCTTAATGAGACGGTTTTTTTACTACTCATGAATTTTGCTCCATAGCTTTTAATCGGGAAATCATCGCTTCAACTTGCGTTCGAGCGAGGGTGGTTTTTTCGAGTAATTTTGCTTTTTCGCGCACTAAAGCGTCTTGTTTTGTTTTGAGAGAAACGTTTTCGACTTTAATGTGTTTATATTCATCAATTAGCACGTCAAGTTTGGTTTCAAGAGATTTTAATTCTTCGGGATAGGATACTTTTGGTTTCATTGCATCAAAGTTAAGTTTATTAAAAACAGGGATTTTAACGTTTATGTTATGGAAATCCGTTTGGAAATGGTCATTAAGTCAGTGAACAATGGTAGCATAGTGCGATATTTTATTTTAAATAGTACGAACATTATCGTGTGGAGAAAATGAGTTACGCAATAATTGATACGATATTAACGCAATATGACGCAGAATTATCGGCGGCTGAAGCACATGGCATGGCGAGTGGTCTGCTGGCAGTTAATGCAAACTTTTCGGGTAAACAATGGCTCAATGAATTATTGCGCCATACGCCGCCATTGTCTGATGCACATCGTGTGGATTTAATGGGGTTGTTTGATGATACGCAAGACGTGTTAATTCACGATGAATTTGAATATGAACTTTTTTTGCCCGATGACGATGATGAAACGTTAGTTGAACGTGTTGACGCATTACGCCAATGGTGTAAAGGTTTTTTGTTAGGTGTCGGGTTTGCCAATACCGCAACGACGTTTTCTGTGCAAACACAAGAAATTCTTAAAGATGTTGCAGAAATTACTAAATTAGACACGGACATTGAATTAGAAGACGATGATGCTGAAAACGATTTTATGGAATTAACAGAATATTTACGCGCAGCAGTTTTGGCATTGCGGGATGAATTTAATAAATGAAACAAAGTGAATTTAAAAAACGCCGTAAACACTTAATGCAACGTGTCGGAAAAGGAAATATCGCCTTAATTGGTAGCGCAAGCGTTCGTACACGCAATCGCGATGTTGATTATCCGTTTCGCCAAGACAGTGATTTTTATTATTTGACCGGATTTAATGAACCTGATGCCTTAGCGGTGTTTATTCCAGGACGAGAGCAGGGCGAATATATTTTGTTTTGTCGTGAATTCGATGAGAAAAAAGCCCTGTGGGAAGGCGCACATGCAGGTTTAGAAGGTGCGACCAAACATTATGCCGCCGATGATTCGTTCCCAATTGATGATGTGGACGATATTTTGTCGGGAATGCTTGAAAACAAGAATAAAGTCTTTTATCCCATGGGACGTGATTCGGATTTAGATCACAGTTTATTGGAATGGATTAAACACATTCGCTCGCAATCGCGTAGTGGAGTGATTGCCCCTGCCGAATTAGCGTCAATTGAACCGATTTTGCACGAAATGCGTTTATTTAAAAGTGCCGCCGAATTGGAATTGATGCGTCATGCGGCAAATGTAACCGCTCAGGCGCATGTTCGCGCTATGCAATCTTGCCGAGCGGGGCGTTACGAATATCAAATTGAAGCCGACATTGTGCATCATTTTATGCTGGCGGGTTTGCGGGCGGTGGCGTATCCGTCGATTGTTGCTAGTGGTAAAAATGCTTGCACACTCCATTACACCGATAATAAAGATAAATTAAAAAATGGTGATTTATTACTTATCGATGCCGGCGCAGAATGTGACCATTACGCTGCCGATATTACGCGCACTTTT
>DALYHZ010000054.1:6340-8948 GCA_031970635.1 Methylococcaceae bacterium
AATTTACCAGCGCACAAGCTCAGTTATATCAAGTCGTTTTAGATGCACAACTTGCCGCAATTGAACAAATTAAACCCAATGCGCCTTGGAATCTTGCCCACGATGCGTCAGTAGAAGTAATAACAAAAGGTTTAGTGAAATTGGGATTACTAAAAGGCAATGTTAAAAAATTGATTAAAGACGAAAAATATAAACAATTTTACATGCACCGTATTGGGCATTGGTTGGGAATGGATGTGCATGATGTGGGCGATTACAAGCTCAATCAAGAATGGCGAAAATTGCAAGCGGGCATGGTGCTGACAATTGAACCAGGGTTATACATTCCTGAAAATTGTAAAACCGTTGACGAAAAATGGCGCGGCATGGGGATTCGTATTGAAGACGATGTGCTGGTAACAAAAACGGGGCATGAAATTTTAACGGCGGGTGTGCCAAAAACAATTGCCGACATTGAAGCACTGATGGCGCGTAAAATAGGTGATTGGCGTGGATTATGATTTAGTAATTGTAGGCGGTGGACTAGCGGGAAATTGTCTTGCTTTAGCGTTACAGCATAGCGGTTTGAAAATTGCCATTATCGAAGCGCAAGAACGTCAAACGTTAAAAACGGCGGCATTGGGCGATAGGGCTTTAGCGTTAGCGGCGGGAACAGTTGAAGCCTTGAAAACGTTAAATCTTTGGCAAGGCGTTGAACATCAAGCAACTCCCATCGAACAAATTCATGTTTCCGATAAAGGGCATTTTGGTAAAACCCGTCTATCAGCCCAAAAAGAAAAAGTGACGGCTTTGGGTTATGTGATTACCGCGCGTGATTTAGAAACGCATATTGCAAATCAAGTCGATGTTGCTCAAAACGTGACGCTATATTGTCCGGCGCGTGTGATGGGGTTAATGGCTGATGAAAATGCAGTATTTGTAAATTTAAAACATGGTAATGAAACGCTTAATCTCACAGCGAAATTAGTCGTTGGCGCAGATGGCGGACAGTCGTCAGTACGGCAATTATTAAATATTCAACAACACGTTAATGATTATGCTCAAACAGCATTAGTCACAACTGTTTCTACAACTCGTCCACATCGAAATGTGGCGTACGAACGATTTACCAGTTCAGGTCCTTTGGCATTGCTACCGATGGGAACGAATGATTGCGCGGTGGTTTGGACTCGCACAAGTCACGAAGCCGAATCGCTAATGTTAGGAAGTGAATCGGATTTTATTGCGCAATTGCAAGACTGTTTTGGCTATCGTCTAGGGTTATTGTCATTACGCGCCCCGCGACGTGCTTTTCCGTTATCACTTATTCATGCTGAAACGATGATTTCTCAGCGTGCCGTCATTATTGGCAATGCAGCACATCAATTACATCCTGTTGCGGGACAAGGTTTTAATCTTGGATTACGCGATGTGATTGTTTTAGCCGATATGTTGCAACAACAAAACGAAACAGGTGATATTGGCGTGCGGGAGTTTTTGCAACGTTATGCCAGTGCAAGACAAAAAGATCAATCGCGTACCATTAACTTTACCGATACAGTCGTTAGAGTTTTTTCTAACGAATGGTTGGCACTTGCTGCTGTACGCAATGCAGGTTTAGCATTACTGGATGTATTACCGTTTGCAAAAACATTATTGGCGCGTCAAGCCATGGGATTTGCAGACAAGGTGGCGCGTTTAAAATAATTTTTCTATTTTTTCCGAGGGTAAAAACATGACTGAAATCTTTTTTGTATTAACGGTAATTTACGCGGCGTATGTCATTTATAGCGTTGCAAGTGATAGTAAAAAAACAAAAGTAATTGATGACAGCGCACCAGCAATGATGTCTGTTACAACAAATATAAAACCGCTAATTCCAGAAAAAGCAGTAGCACAACCATTACTTAAACCTGTTGCTAAAACCGCAAAGCCTGCGGTTAAAAAAAGTGGCTTGAAAAATCCAGAAACAGGCGAAATTGTGTCGAGTTATGCGAATTACCGATTCATGAAACGATGGATTAAAGAGGCATTGGTTTCTGAAGGATTGTTAGAAAAGATTTATAAAAATAATGAAGTAAACGTAGAACTTGAAGTGAAAATTAAAGAGGCTATTTCGCAATTAGAAAATTTAGATAACTATAAAATCTAGGAATATGTGCCGTTTTGAGTTTGTGATGTCGGTCACAATTTTCATTTTTTGTCATTTTTTGTCATAAACATTGCGCTAGAATCCTCACCACATGAGGCAACATGGGTTGCTAAATTATTTAATTTAATATTTTAAGGTGATTCAAATGAGCAACGAAAATAAAAACAATAACGGCAATAAAAACAATAACGGCAATAAAAACAATAATGGCAACAATATAGAACACGAAAACAATGGTAAAAATAATTCGAATGAGAATGATGATTCGAGTAACGAACATGGGGGGGCTTCAACATCAATCACGCCAGTGAATCCGGAGGTGTTGTCATCACCGGTTGTGCCAATTGTTCCCGCAGTGCCACCAGCAGCAACGCCAGCGACTACCTCGGCTGTTACGCCACCAGCACCTGCAGTGCCACCAGCAGCAACGCCAGCGACTACCTCGGCTGTTACGCCACCAGCAACGCCAGCGACTAC
>DALYHZ010000054.1:9048-10355 GCA_031970635.1 Methylococcaceae bacterium
CTGCAGTGCCACCAGTGGCAACGCCAGCGACTACCTCGGCTGTTACCTCAACAGCACCTGCGACTACACCAGCAGCTTCTACTGCTACCGTCACACCTGCAACATCAGCATCAACTAATACACCAACTGCTGGTAATGATGTTATTCAAGGCACATCCAAAAACGATAATATCAATGGACTTGCTGGTGACGACACCATTTACGGCAACGATGGTAATGATAAATTACTTGGTGGTGATGGTGATGATTTATTGGATGGCGGTAACGGTAACGACTCGCTTGATGGCGGGGCTGGTAACGATACACTTATCGGTGGCGATGGTAATGATAAACTTGTTGACAATGCAGGTGACGATTCACTAGATGGCGGTAACGGAAATGATTCACTAGATGGCGGTGAGGGGAATGACTCGCTTGATGGTGGCGCCGGTAATGATACTTGCAGTGGTGGAATTGGAGATGATTTATTGAATGGAGGCGATGGCAATGACAAATTACTTGGAGGTGATGGTAATGATACGCTTGATGGTGGTGTCGGCAACGATACGCTTGATGGTGGTGCCGGTAATGATTCACTGATTGGTGGCGAAGGTAATGATAAGCTAGTTGGCGGAGCCGGTGACGATACGCTTGTTGGCGGTACTGGTAAAGATGATATGACCGGCGGTTCAGGGAAGGATGTTTTTGTTTTCTTAGATGAAACCGATAGTACTGTTGATAAAGCAGGGCGCAACGTTATCAGAGATTTTAAATCTGGTGAAGATAAAATTGATTTATCACAATTTAGTGTTGGAAGTTCTGGTTCTGGGCAATTACATTTCATTGGTGAGGCTGCATTTAGTGCTACAGATGCAACAGGTGAAATTCGCTTTGAGAAGGGGGTTTTATACGTTAGCACAGATGCTACACCTGATGCCGAATTTGCAGTCACACTGAATGGTGTAAATTCCTTGACAGTGAGTGACTTCATTTTATAGTCTGTAACCCCATGACGTAGCAGAATAACAAATTCTGTTACGTCAGATTATAATTTCATAAATTGAGGTTACGACAATGGCAAATCAACCGCTCACTAATCAACCACTGAACACTCAGCCAGTAAATAACCCACCGCTGAATAACCAGCCCGTGAACAACCAACCGGTCAACAATCCACCGTTGAATAACCAGCCCGTGAACAACCAACCGGTCAACAATCCACCGCTGAATAACCAACCCGTGAACAACCAGCCGGTCAACAATCCACCGCTGAATAACCAACCCGTGAACAACCAGCCGGTCAACAATCCACCGTTGAATAACCAGCC
>DALYHZ010000054.1:10455-12185 GCA_031970635.1 Methylococcaceae bacterium
CACCGTTGAATAACCAGCCTGTGAATAATCAACCGGTCAACAATCCACCGTTGAACAACCAGCCTGTGAATAATCAACCGGTCAACAATCCATCGCTGAACAACAACCCGCTGGCTGTTGCGGCAGATGCTCAAGTCAATTTAAATGATTTGACAACGCTTGTTAATAAAACCGGACTTAGTCTGAATTCTGCTGATTTGGCTAACGTTGTGAAAATAATAAATCAAATTGGTTTAGCAAATCTGATCAGTATTTCTCATTCGTCGTCTACTGATAATACGAGTAATTTTGTACCACAACCACTACAGCCACAGCCTTCTGTTGTGACACCTAATCCCGATGCTATTGTTATCAATGGAACATCTAAAAATGACAATATTAAAGGTTTATCAGGTGACAATAACCTTTTCGGTAATGATGGTAACGACATACTTACTGGCGGGGCTGGTAACGATTTGCTAAATGGAGGTAGTGGTAATGACACATTGGTCGGTGGTGCAGGCAATGACACGCTAATCGGTGGCTTAGGCAAAGATGTGATGACGGGAAGTGCTGGAAAAAATGTATTTGTATTCGTCAGCGCAAAAGATAGCTCTGTTGATAAAGCCGGACGTGATGTAATTACCGACTTTAAATCTGGTCAAGATAAAATTGATCTATCAGCGTTGAGTAAATCTACTGTTGGCGTGACGGTCAGTTCCGGTTCTCAACAAGAAATACAGAAAGTAGTTATTTCAGATGCCGGTAATTACGATGCTAAAGATGGTAATGTCTCTTTTCAAGTCACTGATGGTAATTACACTTACAATATTGCAAATTTCGGCAAAGGTGATGTGATAAATTTCCCAGTCGGACAAGAGCCACTCTTAAAAAATACGGACATTACGGATGGCGCAGTTGATTTGCAATATACGTCAAACGGAAAAACGTTAACAATTCATTTATCGGGTTTAACTACTGAGCAAGATGCGCAATTATCAGTTGCAAGTCAACTCAATAAAGTGTTCGGAGAAAATACAATTGTTTTCGGTAATAACAGTACGAGCACATCGTCAAACGCAGGAAACACGCCTACTACGATAGTTTCACAAGGAAATCTCGCCTTAAAGTTCATCGGTACAAATGCTTTTAGTACCAGTGATGCTACAGGGCAAGTTCGTTTTGAAAAAGGTACTTTGTATGTCAGCATGAATGCAGATGCGAATCCAGAATTTGCCGTTGATTTAACCGGTGTTAAAACATTAACTGCTGCGGATTTTATTTTTTAATTTCCTAATCAGGCTGTAATCTTAAAAGTGGTGCTTGCTGGCTATGCTAAAATGGTCGGCAAGTATCACTTTTTTACGTTCACAGTTTTTAAATATGACAGAAATTTTTACTCCTCCACGCATTCGTAGTTTTGTTCGTCGAAAAGGTCGAATTACACCAGGACAACATTTCGCACTGGAAAATCACGCGCAACATTATTGTCTTGATCCACGGCAAGAAGTCGATTTTGAACACGTTTTTGGGCGCATTGCACCGTTGATTGTTGAAATTGGTTTTGGCAATGGTGACAGTTTGGCAAAAATGGCCGCTGAAAATCCTGATAAAAATTATCTCGGTATCGAAGTGCATCGCGCTGGCGTTGGGCATTTGCTGATGTTGATTGAGGCGCAACAATTAACCAATATTCGTATTTATTGTCACGATGCCATCGAAATTTTAGAACAGTGCGTCCCGAATGAAAG
>DALYHZ010000055.1:0-6986 GCA_031970635.1 Methylococcaceae bacterium
CCTGAAGCGGCTAAGGTTCTAATCGGACCTGCTGAAATCGCATTAACGCGCGTACCTTCTGGTCCTAATGCCGCTGCCATATAGCGCACATTGGCTTCTAAACTTGCTTTTGCCACGCCCATCACATTGTAATTAGGAATAGCACGCTCTGCGCCCAAATAACTGAGCGTGAGTAACGAACCATTACGCCCTGCCATCATGGAACGCCCTGCTTTTGCCAACGCGGTGAAACTGTAAGAGCTAACATCGTGTGCAATGCGGAAATTTTCACGCGTTGTCGCATTTACATAATCCCCATCTAAGGCATCACGCGGAGCAAAGGCTACGGAATGCACGATAGAATCTAAACCATCCCAGTGTTTAGCTAATTCAACAAAAACATTGTCAATGTGTTCATCAGATTGAACATCACATTCAACCGTAATCGATGAACCACATTCCGCTGCTAATTTTTGAACACGCTCGCGGATTTTTTCATTTTGATAAGTAAAAGCAAGTTCGGCACCTTCACGACGCATGGCTTGAGCAATTCCCCATGCGATGGAACGATCACTGATTAAACCAACGATTAAAACCCGTTTGCCTTGCATAAAAGCCATAAACGTTACTCCTTGAAAAATTCAAAAATTAGTGATGATGTCCACCTGCACCATGAATATGACCATGGGCTATTTCCTCTTCGGTAGCAGGGCGTATATCAACCACTTCAATATCAAAATTTAAAGGCATACCTGCTAATGGATGATTGCCGTCAATGGTAATATTTTCGCCATCGACTGCCACTACCGTCACGATACCAGGTCCTTCACTAACTTCTGCATGAAATTGCATACCGACTTCAATGGTATCGATTCCTTCAAACATCTCACGCGAAATCACTTGAATTCTATCTTCAAATACTTGTCCATAAGCTTCTGAAGCAGGAATGTTTGCGGTGAATTTGTCACCAACAGATTTGCCATTTAAGGCTTTTTCTAAGCCCGCAATAATACTACCTGTGCCATGTAAATAAGAAAGTGGTTCGTTACCAACAGAGCTGTCAATGACTTCGCCGTCATCTTTGGTAAGTGTGTAGTGAATAGAAACGGCAGTGTTGTTGCTGATTTGCATGATAAAACCTTTAAAATTATTCAAATAAATATACGAATGAATATGATAAAGGCTAAAGCGGGTTTTGTCTGAAAAATATCGATTTTTTAAAATCACTTGTAGGGGGCAAACCCTTGTGATTCCCCAGGTTTCACAAAGTATTGAGAGGCAGGCACAAGGCACTGCCCCACATTTAAAAGCATCTAACACAAACCATGTGTATGTTCGTCAAAACCATAATTTGTTTCAACTGATATTGAAAAGTTTCGTTTAGCATGACGACGTTGAGAATGAAGCAACGCGATAATTTCTGGGCAAAACGACGGTGTCAAACTCGCACAATGTTCTTCATCAATGACAATGTCAGAAACATTCAAAAAAGTTTCACGATTCATGACTGCAACTCCTCAAAATTTAAAATAAAAATAACGCGCCAGTTTATCGGCAGTTTTAAAAAGAAATAAACTTGGCTACAGTCTAAAAAAGTTATGTGAAATTTTAATGACTTACATTGAATTTTAGGCAAAAAAAAAGAGGGCTTTCGCCCTCTTTTTTCGTTTCGAATTTTACTTTTTACGACAAACTTTAGAAGCCTAAACCTAAATAACCACCAGCAGTTAAGCCGTTAGTGTTTACGCCATCAACATTGTCAAACGCTTGGTGCCAACGAACATCTGCACCCGCGTAAATATCTTTCCAAATTTTGTAATCAGCACCGGCACCAAACATCATACCTGGATTTAATACAGTAATTGCATCAGATGGTGGGCTGATAACGGTTAATTCAAAACCAGCTGGAATCAACCACGGACGGAAATTACTACCTTTTAAGAATTTAATTTTTGGTGAAGCTGCCAATGACAATGCATTTACAGTTGCTGTTTCTGTATTAACACCTGGCACAGGTAATTTTTCTGCAGTACCTACAGCAGTAGTAATACCATTTGGTTTTCTTTCACCTAATTGTTTGTAATCAAACATCAATTCAGCTAACACTTCTGTGCCTTGCATCATGCCGAATAAATTATCGTTAATACCGAAGTCAAAACCGGCACCAAAGTACCATGCACCATGATTACCAATAGCACCATTTAACGCACCAACGCCATTTGCCGCTGTTGGATCTAAAGTACCACCACGTCTGTCAACATTGTAGCCATAACCACCACGGAAGAAGACCATGTTATCTTTCGCGCCTTTTGTTGAGCCTTCAGCTTTAACGGTGTTCATCCATTGATCTAACTCTTGAACTTTTGCAGTATCAGGATCAACTTGTGGACGATTTGCAGCCGCTCTTAAGTTACGAACTTCAGATTGTAGGGCTTGCAATTGTGATTCTAACGCATCAATTTTTGCGTTACTGCTTGAATGCGTAAATGATGAGGTGTGTGTTTCAACTGTTTCGTAAGTGTGTGCTTTTTTAGCGTGTTTTTGCACAGCTTTTTTTGCTTCATGTGCCGCAGAAGCATTCGGTGCAACAGTAGCTGCCGCAAAAGCAACCAGTGCAGTTGTTAGACCTAAAGCTAATTTAGTTTTTGTCATGTTGTTATCCTCGGTAAATCGCTGTGGGTTAAAAGTTTAAAATTTGTTTTTATGCAACAAAACTCATTTCACGACGGCGATAATAACAGCAAAATTATTTCCATACAAGTTTTAACACCATTTTTTATAAAAAAATATTCTCTTATTTATCAATAAGTAATGAAAAATAGGTAAAGAAAAATAAAAATAAATAAATACTGTCGATAAAAAACAACATTTTTTGCTTTTACACAGAAAGCGACAACTCATTTTTCTTCTGAAAACACATCCACGCCGCTTGGTGCTTTAAATTCAAACAAATCTGGATTGATTGTTTGATTAAGTTTTACGTTAGAAAAATAAATGCGCGTTAATTGACCAAAATTATCATTGAGTTGCATACCGTTTAAAACGCCCTTTTCCAGTCCAATCAACACATATTTAAATGTACTGTCTTGGCTTTTGGGTACAAGCTTTATCCAGTGCATATCACCTTCCGAACCTTGTTGCGCGATATTGTAATTATCTTCTAACGGCACATCGCCACTTAAGAGCAACGCCGGTGTTGAACCTACCGATTCATCCAATTTTTTAATGGTTACTTGTTCTAAATCCGCATCGTAAAACCACACCTTGCCTGACGTAGAAATAATTTGCTGTTGAAACGGTTTGGTGTAATCCCAACGAAATTTTCCAGGACGTTGTAAATAAAATAGCCCTGAACTACTTTGAAATGGATCGCCCGCTTCGTTAATTAACACTTGTTTAAAATTCGCGGTAATCGTTTTTGTCGAATTTAAAAAGGCTTTTAACTGTTTTACGGGCGCATCTTCGGCAATGGCAATCAAATTGGTAACACTCAATAACGCGGCGACAAGCCAACGTGTTTTTTTCATAAACTTTTTCTCAAAAATAAAAAACGGTTAAAAATTTTCAGGCAATTCTTCATCTGTTGAATCAGCAGGTGCAGTTGAATTTCCCATATTCGGCACAAAATAGCCCAAGCCGCCTCCTTCTTCGTCACAACTTGTCGAATGCGGTTCAGAACCTGAAATATAAGGATAACGGCGCGTATTAGAACAACTGTTTGCCGCCGCCATTTTGATATTATCTGGCGCAATTAAATTCACCGGTTGCGTTGAAATTTGTTTCATCAGAGAAAGCCAAACCGGTAAAGCACCTGTCGCCCCCGTTAATCCCGCCGGTTTATTATCATCACGTCCCACCCAAACCACGGACAAATAATCGCCTGAATAACCTGCAAACCAACTGTCTTTGGCATCGTTAGTCGTCCCTGTTTTACCCACTAAACCGTAATTTTTCGGAAAAACATCATACGCTTTATGTCCAGTGCCTTCGGTCATCACTTCTTGCAACATGGTGTTCACAATATATGCAACCGCTGGGTCAACCGCTTGTTTGACAATAAATGGATAACTTTGCAAACGCTCTCCTTTTGCGGATACCACGGCGCGAATCGCTTTTAAGCGACTTAAAAATCCGTCACCGGCAAGCGTTTGATACATTTGCGTCACATCCATTGGTGTGAGTTGCGCTGAACCGAGTAAAAATGACGGGAACGATTCCACTTCTCGCGTCACGCCCATGTTTCGCAATGTTTCAATAACGTTATTTACGCCAACATCCATACCCACTCGCACTGTCGCTAAATTGTACGAATGCGCCAAGGCTTGATGCAAACTGACACTGCCATGTTCACGATGGTCATAATTTTTTGGAATCCACGGTTCACTGCCCTTGTTTGGCACAACGATTTCGGTATCACTGACGGTTGTCGTAATCGTGTATTTTTTCGGATTACTCAACGCCGTTAAATAAATCACCGGTTTAATTAATGAGCCAATCGGTCGCACTGCATCTAAAGCGCGATTGAATCCAGATGAAACTACTTCGCGCCCACTGGTCAACGCAGCAATTTCGCCACTATCACGACGTGTCACAACAGCCGCCGCTTCTAACTCGCTGGTATTGGGCAATTTTTCAAGTTGCGCGAGTTGTGTTTTCACAGTTTGTTCAAGCGTATCTTGAACCCGCGTATCGAGCGTGGTGAAAATGCTTAAACCCTCTGAGGTTAAATCCTCTTCACGGTATTCTTGACTTAATTGTCGTTTCACCAAATCCATAAAATACGGATACGCATTTGCCGAACGGTTCGCATTGGTAATGACACCTAATGGTTTAGCTTTTGCGTCACTGGCTTGTTTAGCGGTAATTGATTGGGCATTTACCATTTCGTCTAAAATCAAATTACGGCGTTGCAACGCTCTTTCTGCGGCGCGACGTGGGTCGTAATATGAAGGTCCTCGCGCTAACGCCACTAAGGAAACGATTTGATGCAACGGTAAATCTTTGAGCGTGCTATTAAAATAAAATTCACTCGCTAAACCAAAACCATGTACCGCACTGTTGCCGTTTTGTCCTAAATAAATTTCGTTTAAATAGGCTTCTAAAATTTCATCTTTGCTGTAGTGATATTCCAAAACCAACGCCATAAACGCTTCGTTAATTTTACGTGTTAATTTACGCTCTGAACTGAGATAAAAATTTTTCACCAATTGCTGGGTAATCGTACTGCCACCTTGCACCATGCCGCCGGCTTTTAAATTCGCCAACATCGCTCGTGCAATGCCACGAATTGACAAGCCAAAATGGTGATAAAAATCTCGGTCTTCAGACGCAAGTAAGGCTTTAATCAACAACGGTGGTGCTTCTTGCAATTTAATTAACACGCGATCTTCTTTAATACGCGGATATAACGTACCGATTTGTGCGGGGTCCATGCGTAATAACGCAACGTCTGTTCCTTGTTTTCCCAAATCGGTGATACTTTCCACGCTCGATTCATTAAAATTTAAACGAATCAAACTGCTGTCTTGCGGCGAATCCCAGAAATTAAATGGGCGCGTTTTAAGCGTAATTTGTGAATTCTTTTTAACGTAAGAACCTTCGGCTGTTAAGTTTGTATCGTTACGATAATGCAAGGTTTTTAGCACTGATTCAAATTGCGCGGCATTCATATTGTAGCCAGCATAAAGCTCAACCGGACTTGCATAAACACGCGCAGGAATTGCCCAACGTTTACCTTCAAATTGTTTGCGGACGTGATAATCCAAATATCCCAAATAACTAAATAAAAAGAACCCGCCAATTCCGAGTGCAATCAAAAATAGACTGCTAAACCAAGGAAAAGAACGTCTTTTCTTTTTGCGTTGCCGCGACACTTGATCGTAGCGCGAACCACTACGTTTTCTTCTTTCTGCCATGAGGACACATCATTGTTAAAATTGGTTAATCATAGCATTTTGACATAATTGCTACCAAACCAGCACGGGTAAAAATCAGTGATTTCACTGGTTAAAATTACAAACTTAGGTAAAATTCGCGCCTTCAATTAACTTTGCGTGGATTCTTTACCCCATGAAAATACTCATTCTCGGCGCGGGCATCACAGGTTCATCTGTTGCCGAAGCTCTAGCCAATGAAGAAAACGATATTGTAGTCGTTGATTTTCGAACTGATTTACTTGAGGCTTTAAAAGAGCGTTTCGATATTGCCACGGTAACGGGCAATGCCGCCCATCCTAGCGTATTAGAACAAGCAGGGATTAGCACAATGGACATGGTGATTGCCGTCACCGATCGAGATGAAACGAATATGCTCGCCTGTTTGATTATTAACGCGCTTTACAGCAAACCTAAAACCATTGCGCGAGTTCGCGCCATTGACTATTTAAAACATCCACGTCTATTTAGTCCAAAAGGCATTCCGGTTGATATTGTTATTAGCCCAGAACAGATTGTGATGAATTCCATTTGTAATCTCATCGAATTTCCTGGGGTGTTGCAAGTATCTGAATTTGCAAATGGTTTAGTACGCTTGTTTTCGGTAAAAGTAGTAGCAAACGGTATTTTAACTGGCAAAAAAATTAAAACCCTCAAAGATCGTTTAGTAAACGGGAAAACGCGCGTTGTGACTATTTTCCGTCAAGGTGAACAATTGTGCGTAAATGGTGAAGCCACTATTGAAACTGGCGATGAAGTCTTTTTTGTCGCGCCACGTCAGGAAGTTCGGCGCGTTTTAGAAGAATTAGATAAATTAGAAGCCCCTATTAAACGCATCATTATCGCCGGTGGCGGTCACATCGGTAAGCGTTTGGCATTGGCATTAGAAAATAAACATCACATTAAAATCATTGAAAAAGATCCCCGACGTGCTAAAAAAATTGCCAATGATTTAGATAAAACGGTTGTTTTAATCGGTGATAGTGCTGACGAAAAATTATTGCTGGATGAATCCATAAAAGAAACAGATTTATTTTGTGCGATGACCGATAACGATGGGGTAAATATCATTTC
>DALYHZ010000055.1:7006-8833 GCA_031970635.1 Methylococcaceae bacterium
CACTCGCAATAAGTTTAGGCGCACGTAAAACCATTTGCCTGCTCAATCACAACTCTTATATCAAATTGTTAGCAGGCACAAATATTGACGTTGCCGTTTTACCAAATCAAGAAACGTTGGGCAGTATTTTAAAACATGTTCGTAAAGGCGATGTGGCTGAAGTGAGTTCGCTTTGCGGTGGTACAGCAGAAGCAATTGAAGCTGTCGCGCACCATAACGGACGCGATGATTCCGTTGTCGGTAAACGCGTCGATTCTATTAAATTTCCCGATGGCATTGTGATGGGGGCATTGATTCGTGACCAAGAAGTAATTGCTATTCATCACGACACCGTTTTTAAAGAAGATGATCATGTCATTATGTTTGCCATGGATAAAAAATTGATTCCTTATATCGAAAAATCTTTTCAACCGATTAAAAATTAAGGCAAAGTGATGAGTTCAATTTTTACCATTGTGCATATTCTCGGTGTTGTCATTATGGGTTTTAGCGGTCTGATGGCCACTTGCTTAATAACATCAAAAATCGCAGATGATGGTGCAACATCTGCCTTTTATGAAGGGACGGCAATTACATTGTTTACAGGTTTTTTGATGTTTTTTATTACCAAAAACGCGCCCAAAAAAGTATCGAAACAAGGCGGTTTTTTATTGGTGACAATGTGCTGGTCACTGGCTTCTTTGTTTTGCACATTACCCTTTATGCTGCAAACACCAGAACTCAAATTTGTCGATGCGTATTTTGAGGTGATTTCAGCATTGACCACAACGGGTGGAACTATTTTCAGCAATATTGACAATTTGCCCATGTCAATCAATCTGTGGCGACATGAATTAACGTGGTTTGGCGGAATGGGGATTATTGTTTTTGCCGTGGCGGTTTTGCCCATATTAGGCGTTGGCGGAATGCAATTGTTTAAATCAGAATCACCAGGCGCCGTTAAAGAATCCGATATGTCTCCGCGTGTCGCACAGGTAGCAAAATCACTATGGGCGGCTTATGTTGTGATTACGATTATCTGTATTATTTCGCTAAATTTAGCAGGAATGAGTTGGTTTGATTCCATTTGTCACGCATTTGCGGCAATGAGTTTAGGCGGATTTTCAACGCATGATGCGAGCATTGGCTTTTTTAATTCTGTTCAAATTGAAATCGTGTTGACCGTATTTCAATTGATAGCGGCGATGAATTTTGCCACACATTTTTTGGCACTGAAAAAAGGTTCGTTCTCGCCTTATGTTAAAGACATCGAAGTGCGTGGCGTGTTACTTGTCGTTCTCAGTAGTTGCTTGCTAGCAGCAGGCGTGTTGTGGCACAACGAAACTTATCCCGATTTTTTCACTTGTTTGCGTCACGCGACATTTAATTTAGTCACTGTCGCGACAACATCTGGTTTTATGACACAAGATTTTAACCAGTGGCCCATTTTTGTGCCGATGTGGATGTTATTTTTAAGTTGTATTTCTGTGTCAACCGGCTCTACCGGTGGCGGTATTCGCATGATACGCACGATTATTTTGATGAAACAAGCTCGCTTAGAAATGTTTAAATTTATTCATCCTTACGCATTCAAGCCCCTAAAAATTGGTGGTAATGTCATCAGTGAAAACATTGTGGCATCGGTAACAGGATTCATTTTTTTATATTTCATCTGCATCGTTGTACTGGTATTTACAATGCTGTTTAGTGGGTTAGATTTTATTACCGCATTTTCTGCCATTATCGCCTGTTTTAATAACGCCGGTCCTGGTCTTAATTTAGTCGGTCCTGCCAGTAATTACAGCGTGTTAAGCGACTTTCAAACAGCGGTTTGCACATTTGCGATGC
>DALYHZ010000055.1:8845-9312 GCA_031970635.1 Methylococcaceae bacterium
GACGTGTGCAAATTTTCTCGATTGTTATTTTATTTGTCCCTGAATTCTGGCGAAAGTAACCTTTTTCTTCTTTTTTAAAATTGAAACAAATTATGCAAGAACACGATTGTTTACGGCGTTTTTTATTTGAACAGCATGGCATTCGCGGTGTGTGGGTAAAACTCACCGACAGTTGGCAAGCTGCAAAACAGCATCAAAATCAGCCTGAGATTGCTTTGAATCAATTAGGACAATCGCTTGCCTGCGTGTCTTTATTGTCAACGACTATCAAATTTGAAGGCGCACTTATCATGCAAGCACAAAGTGATGGCGCGATTTCAACCCTCGTCGCACAAGCGACTAATCAACGTAAAATTCGAGGCGTTGTGAAATGCACTGAAACAGTTTATGGGAATGGCTTAGCCGATTTATTTGGACAAGGACGATTAGTCTTAACAATTGAAACCGGAAATGGCAATCCGTATCAA
>DALYHZ010000055.1:9322-12151 GCA_031970635.1 Methylococcaceae bacterium
CCATTACAAGGTGAAAATTTGGCGGCAGCGTTGCAAACGTATTTTGAACAATCTGAACAATTAAAAACTCGTTTATGGTTATTTGCCGATGACAAACATGCCGCTGGATTACTCTTGCAAGAACTCCCTTCACAAGAAAATAAGTCTAACGATTGGGAAACCATTGAAATTTTAGCCAATACCGTGACCGCAAACGAAATGTTCGAATTAGATTGTCACGAATTATTACATCGTTTGTTTCATGAAGAAGATGTGCGACTTTTTGATTCTGAAAATGTTGCCTTTGAATGTGCATGTTCACGAACAAAAATTGAAAATACCTTACGCGCCATGGGAGCAGAAGAGTTACACGCCATTTTGAATGAACAGGAAATCATTGAAGTGACTTGTGAGTTTTGTAATGAAACGTATCGTTTTTATAATGCAGATGTGGATTCACTTTTAACATCGGCATGCTAACCTTCAAACAATTCGTTTTCCTTGCTCAATCCAAAGCGATCAATTTTTTTATAAAGCGTCGTGCGCGTAATACCTAATGTTTTGGCGGCTAAAGAAATATTGCCGCCACAATTTTTGAGCGCAGATTTTACCGCATGACACTCCCAATCCATCAAACTCATTGTTTCTGGCGAAGTCGAAATTAACAGCGATGGAATTGGATTTTCTTTGGTTTCGTATTCTTTGAGTTCGGAAATAAAATCGAGCGGTAAATCTTGCACCGTAATAAATGAACTGCTTGCCGTGTACAACGTCGCTCGAATCACGCTAATCAATTGTCTAATGTTTCCAGGCCACGGATGTTGTTCAATTAAACCAATGACCTCTGAGCAAATTTCAATTTCGCCATTCGGTGCAATCGTATTTAATTCTTTTTGCAAAATGCTGTGAATAATAGAATGTTTATCTGGTCTATCGCGCAACGGCAATAAATGAATTTGTGCACCATTTAAACGATAGTAAAGGTCTCGGCGAAAACGTCCCGCTTCAATTGCTTCTAATAAACGAACATTTGTAGCAGCCACAATTTGTACGTCAACACGAATCGGTTTATTTCCACCAACAGGCGTAAATTCAGACGTTTCTAAAACCCGCAATAACGTCGATTGTAAATCAAAACTCATGTCACCGATTTCATCCAAAAACAAAATACCTTTGTCTGCAAGCATGAATTTTCCCGCTTTACCACTCGATTTCGCACCGGTAAAACTGCCTGCTTCGTAACCAAATAATTCACTTTCAATCAAATCACGCGGAATAGACGCACAGTTAATAGCAATTAGCGGCGCATTTTTTCGAGGACCTGCATTTTTAAGTAAATTTACAAAATGATCTTTGCCAACCCCCGATTCACCTGTAACTAAAATAGGGATTTTATGCGTTTGCAATTTCACGGCTTTTTGAAGTAGAAAATCTAATTCTTTGGAAATGGTGGAATTATTAGGTAAAGGCGGTGATTTTTTTGTCGAACTAAAATGGATTTTTTCCAACACACGCTCTTGCGCGGTCTGATTTTTCGCTAATGGCAAATTGGTATTTACCAACACACAAATCAAATGCAAAAACGCAAATAACGAATTCATCCGTTCTTGGTGGTCACTGACTAAACCTACAACAGCTCTTAATTTACCAGTTTCGTCGAGAAGTGGATAACCCACCGTTGTAAATGGATGCAAAACATTTAAAAAATGCTCCATACCTTGAAAAGCAACAGGCTTCTTAATTACTGCTGCTGTGCCAATGCCGTTATTACCTAAAACCGATTCCGACCAATTTGCCCCAGCAACATACATGCGTGTTAAAAACGAACTGGGAAGTTTTTGCTCACCAATAACGCAGAGTAATCGTCCATCAGAAGCCGTTAAAACGAGCATCACACCAGCTTCTTTTAAAAACGTATGAAAGTTATCACTCAGATGTTTAATCAATTCTTCAATATTTGATGCAGGATTCGTATTTTCAACAGCAGATTCAATCACTGGATAATTATCCCAATTCGCATAATTTCCCAGCGGCAAGCTGTAATCTTCAAGGCAACGCCGCCATGCGTCACTGACTTCTGGGCGAACCCAATCGCCTTGCTCTGGAACTGAACGGGTTTGATTCATCCATTGCCATGCCTGAATAGGACGATCTACCTCAAATTCAATAGTGTGTCGAAGTAATAAGGTTTCATGACTTAATTTCACTTTATTTGGAATATTGATATTTACGTCCATTTTCTCTAGTAGCGTTTTTGCATCTAATGGTGTCGATTACTAACTAAAAAGCGACGAAACCAATTGATTTTGCGTGCAATTTGAATAAATCGACAATGAGTGCGACACCATAACAAAATAAAAAAAAGAGGCAATGCGACATAGTGTCGCACTGCCTTTATTTCACAGAGGAAATAGAAATGCCCCGTTTAGGAGAGCAGGTAGGATGGAGTGATGATTTACGCCTGAATCATTTAACGATTTTAGGAGAGAATCTTAAAGACAATGAAAAATTTAAGCACGAGGATCTTCGCGTGTAGCCGCCGCCCATTCGGGTGAATAACCGTCCATAATTGATAAATCGGGTACATCCATAATAATCGTTTCGGTCGTGATAAGTGTGGTGACAACGCTTACTGCATTGCGTAACGCAATACGCATCACTTTCACAGGGTCAATAATACCGATGTCTAAAAAATTGCCGTAATGTTGGTGTTGTGTATCGACGGCAAAATAAGCATCTTGCGCCGCATTTAATTTAGAAATGACAATTTCAGGATTTAAACCCGCGTTGCGCGTTAAATTTTGCAACGGCGCAGCAAGAGCGATTTTCATAATGGTGATGCCTTGTTGC
>DALYHZ010000056.1:0-12014 GCA_031970635.1 Methylococcaceae bacterium
AATCCGGCTATTTTAGCCAAAGAAGCCGAACGGTTAATTACACAAGAAAAAGTTGATGTCATTTTTGGATGTTGGACTTCAGCTTCACGCAAAGCGGTCAAACCGGTTGTCGAAACATACCAGCATTTATTGTTTTATCCAGTGCAATACGAAGGTTTAGAACAATCGCCAAATATCATTTATACCGGTTCAGCACCCAATCAACAAATTGTGCCAGCAGTGCGTTGGGCATTAAAAAATTTAGGGCATCGCGTTTATTTAATCGGTTCAGATTACATTTTTCCGCGTACAGCGAATCGCATCATGAAGGATTTTATTCATGTCACAGGCAGTGTATTACTGGCTGAACGTTATTTGCCTTTAGACAGTAATGATGTTGAGGGCATAGTGCGAGAAATTGAAAAACTAAAACCTGATGTTGTTTTAAATACAATTAACGGCAACAGTAATGCGTATTTTTTTAAAGCCCTGTCACAATCTTACGCTAAAAATACGCCGGTTTTATCTTTTAGCGTGGGAGAAAATGAATTAACGCATTATCCTGCGCTAGCAACCCATTACGCGGCATGGTCTTATTTTCAATCGGTCGATAATCCCACTAATCAACATTTTATTGAAAGTTATCGACAATTAGTTGGTGATAAAAATCGCGTTACAAGCGATCCCATTGAAGCGGCATATTTTGGCGTACATTTATGGGCGCAAGCCGTAAATGATAGCGGCTCTTTTACGCCTGAAAATGTGAATTTATCGGTGTTAAAACAAAGTTTTCACGCGCCATCGGGGATTATTTCCATTGATGAAAAAACACGCCACACTTGGAAAATGTTACGCATCGGACAAATTTTACCAGATGGACAATTCAAAGAAATTTATACATCACAATTCCCAATTCGTCCTGAACCTTTTCCAGATTATCACACCGTCTCGGAATGGCTTGAAATAGTGAAGACACTTAACGATGGAGCAAGTACGCATGATTAAATCATTATGGATACGCCCTTCATTGATGAGACATCTTATTTTGGGATTTCTAATGACCTCCATTGTGCCACTTACGGGACTTGCACTTTCAAATTTGAGTAATTTTGAATCGGCATTAATTGACACCGTTGTGACGAATATGGCATTTATTGCGGATAAAAAAGCAGACAAAATTAACCATTACATTGAAGATAGCCGCAAACAAGTTCGTTCATTTGCTTATATGCCCGACGTAATTGCCTTATTTGAAGCATTACAAAAACATTACCAAATAGGTACCAATTCTCACGCCTATCAACAAATAGAAATAAAAGCACAGCGTGTGTTAAACCGCATTATTTCTGATTATGGTTATTATGATTTATTACTAATCGACACTTCAGGAGAAGTTGTTTTTAGTATCAAAAAAGAAGCAGATTTTGCAACCAATCTTCAAACGGGACGTTATCGTGACAGCATTTTGGCAACGAGTTTTCGACAATCGATGGATTTTTTAACAACGGAATTTTCAACATTTACAATTTACGAACCGTCAGAAAGTAAAGCTGCCGCCTTTACGACCACACCGTTATGGAAAAATGGAATGCCCATTGGTGTTTTAGCTGTGCAAACAAATTTAGATACCTATTATCCGATTATTACGGATAGTACAGGATTGGGAAAAACAGGCGAGGCATTACTTGCAAAAAAAATAGATAACACTGTTTTCTTTACAACGCCACGTCGTTATTCATCAGAAATTAAACAAGGTATTCCCATTCAGCAACTTGCAAAACCCATGGTCGCCGCACTTAATGGTCAACGTGGACAAGGCATTAGCATTGATTATGTTGGGCATCCCGTTGTTGCGGCATGGCGGTATTTACCGGATTTACATTGGGGAATGGTGGTTAAAATTGATACAAGTGAAGCACTGATGCCACTCATAAAGTTACGTTTTTATACCTTTTTAGCATTAGGTGCGTTAATAAGCATCGTAACCGCGTTTGCCATTTTTTTAGGTAAATCGATTACGCATCCGGTTCGTGATTTAATGCAAGTCACAAAACAAATTGCTAAAGGTGATTTAAATCAACGTGTGCCGGTGTATCGTCACGATGAGTTTGGTGAGCTTGCTCAAACCTTCAATCACATGTCCGAGCAGATAAAACAAGGCTACGATAGCCTTGAACACCGTGTGCAATCTCGAACGGCAGAATTGCTTGAGGCAAAAGAAAGCGCAGAAGAGGCACTAACTCAGTTAAAAATGACGCAAACGACCTTAGTTCAAGCTGAAAAAATGGCGGCATTAGGTGGTTTAGTCGCAGGCATTGCACATGAAATTAACACGCCTATTGGTATTACACTCACATCTGCTACGCATCTTAATACCAGAACAAATACAGTTGCCAAACTCTATGAACAAGGCGAATTAGAAGAAAATGAATTAAATGCGTATTTCAAAGTTGCTGAAAAATCGACTCAATTGATAACCATCAACAGTCAACGTGCCGCCGATTTGATTCACAGTTTTAAACAAGTTGCGGTCGATCAAACCAGCGGCGAACGTCGTGAATTCGATCTTAAATCTTACATTGAAGAGGTATTGTTAAGTTTAAAACCGGCACTCAAAAAATCGATGCTAAAAATTGAATTGGATTGTCCTGAAAAAATAATCATGAACAGTTATGCGGGAGCAATTTCACAATTACTGACTAATTTTATTATGAATTCATTGCATCACGCTTACGAACCAAATCAAAGAGGCGTATTATCCATTCATGTTTTGCATACAGATGAGGATTGGATTCAACTCGTTTACAGTGATGATGGGAAAGGCATTCCTGTCGAATTACAAGCAAAAGTATTTGATCCATTTTTTACGACTCGACGTGGCAGTGGCGGTAGCGGTCTTGGCTTACACATTGTTTACAATATCGTGTATCAAACGTTAAAAGGCAGTCTGACACTTCAAAGTACCGAAAATGGCACCACATTTACGGTACAATTCCCCCGTTCCTTACCTTATTCTTGATAAAAATTTAAAAAAATCGGTGTAATTATGCTGCCTAAAAACCCATTAAATTTAAAGCGTTCTATTACATCAATGAATGAAATAGCAAAACAGCCACCGTGGCGTATATTAGTCGTTGATGATGAGGTTGACGTTCATTCAGTGACTAAATTGATTTTAGAAGAAGTGACGTTTAAAAATCGCTCCATTGAAATACTCAGTGCCTATTCTGCTAGTCAAGCTCGTGAATTATTTGCGACAGAAAAAAATATCGCCGTTATTTTGTTAGATGTTGTGATGGAAAGTGATGATGCGGGGTTACAACTGATTAAGTTTATTCGCGATGAATTACAGGATAAAAACATTCGCATCATTTTACGCACCGGACAACCCGGACAAGCACCCGAAGAAAACGTTATTGTTGATTACGATATTAACGACTACAAATCAAAAAGCGAATTAACGGCTCAAAAATTGTTTACCACGGTGATTACTTCTTTGCGCACTTATGAGGCGATGATTTCTTTAGATACGCATATCGCGTCATTAAAACGAAATCGGGAAGGATTAGAAAAAATTATCGCCAGCACAGATACATTATTTCAAGTTCATTCAATGACCGAATTCGCTTCAGGCGTTTTAACACAAATTAGTGCTTTTTTAGATTGTCAACCTGATGGCATTTTATGTATTGAAGAATTAGTCGATGCGGATTTTGTCAATGAAACACCGCATTGCATAATGAAAATTATCGCCGCTGCTGGGCATTATAACGATTGCCTATCTTGTGTATTAGATGAACTTTGTAAACATGAGGAAGTTGAACGCCTGGTTCTTCACGTCATGCAAGAGCAAAAAAATTATTTTGATGATAACTACGCGGTTTTATATTTAAAAACGAAAGAACAAAGAGCGATTGTGGTCCTATTAAATAACAGTCGTATTATCGATGATGATGACAAAAAATTATTAGCCGTTTTTACCTCCAAAATTTCAATTGCCTTCGCTAATGCGGTGAATTATCAAAAAATGATTTCATTTGAAGAAGCGGCAACAACCGATTTTTTAACCGGTTTAAATAATCGTCGGCAATTGTTACGTTTAGGCATTCCGTTAGTTGCAAGCGCACACCGTGATTCAAGTATTTCCTTTGCCGTTGCCATGCTGGATATCGATTATTTTAAACGTGTTAATGATACTTATGGTCATGACATAGGCGACTTGGTTTTAAAAGAAGTAAGTTTACTGATGCAACAACGGTTTCGTGCAAGCGATATTGTGTCGCGTTATGGTGGTGAAGAATTTTGTATCATTGCCACACAATTAAATAAGATGAATGCGTTTAAATTATTTGATGATTTTCGAAAAGCATTAGCCAATAAAACTATCACGCTTTTAACAGGTGAAAATTTAAAAATTACAATGAGTATTGGCGTGACTATGTTACTGCGTCACACGTTAGATGATATGGTCGCTGATGCAGACCATTTACTCTATAAAGCCAAAGAAAATGGTCGTAATTGTGTTGTAATTTCTGCTTAATCATTCAAATTTTCCCATGCTCCAGCTATTTTTATTTTTAGTTGCTTTTTTTACGGTGCAATTCCTACTGAAAAAGCCGCCTGCTGTTTTAAAAAAATACGGGAAAGTTTTACTCATCAGTTTAGTAGGAATGCTCCTCAGTTATTTGCTGGCAACGGGACGCTTGAATTGGTTTTTTGCCTTTATTGTAATGACGGTGACATTTTTATTTCGCATGTTACCAACTGTATTACGATTGATGCCGCACGGTTTAGAGTTTCATCGCTTATGGCAACAATGGAAACACCAAAACTCAAATTCTCAACAGGAAGATTCGCAAAAAACAAATTCCTCCAATCATTCAGGCAAAATGTCACGCGCAGAGGCTTACGAGGTTTTAGGCTTAACGCCTGACGCGACCGAAACAGACATTATCGTTGCACACCGAAAACTTATGCAAAAAGTCCATCCCGATCGTGGTGGTTCAAATTATTTAGCAACCAAAATCAATTTAGCTAAAAAAACGTTATTACCGTGACACGATGTCGTATTGCAATGGCCAATCACGATAATTAAAAACTTGTCCTTCGCCGCGAACCTTTTCACAATTTTGCAAATCAATCGTGGCATAAACCCATTGCGGCACATTGAATTCGCCAACGGCTAAAATGCCATTGTCCGGAAAACCATAATCAACCGGCGTATAAACACCTGCTGCGCCGACATTTACATCCACCGCATGTGACCACGGTGCATCACCGACCAATGCGGCTTGCACGACATAACATTGATTTTCCAACGCGCGTGCTTGACTACCAATTTTTACGCGATGATAACCGGCAACTGTATCTGTGCAACTTGGTACTAAAATCAAATTTGCACCCATTTCCACTTGTTTACGCGCCAACAATGGAAACTCACTGTCGTAACAAATATTGATGGCAATGCGCCCGTATTCGGTATCAAAACATTTCAGTTCTGTGCCTGCGCTGATGAACCAATGCTCATTTTCAAAGCGGGTCATCATGATTTTGTCTTGAAAATCAAATTCACCGCTCGGCGTAAATAAATACGCACGATTGTGATAAACACCTTCTTCAACACTCACGGGAAACGTGCCGGCTTGAATGTAACATTGATGTTTTTGCGCTAAACCTTGAAACAAATGCAAATAGGCTTCGTGTATTGTTTGCAAAGCAACTAATTGTCCGTTGAGCGACGAATACACTTCTTCTGAAAACAATGACGCTAATTCCATCGTATTGTATTCAGGGAAAAGCAGAATTTTCGCACCTTCTTCTACGGCTTGTGTGACCCAACGCTCGGCTTTACGTTGGTAATTTGCCCACGTTTCTAAAAAACTGATGTCGTATTGAGCCGCTGCAATTTTAACGTTCATGTTTCAACCAAAAAGTCATTGGTTTAGCGGTTTCTTCGGTGTCGTCTAAATCTTTCCAAACGTAGCTGGTGTGTAATTCAGGATGTTTGACATAACCGCGTTTATTCCAAAATGCGTCGAGTGGCACATAATCCGCAGGGCGACGAGGATGGTCGATAGGACGTTCAACACAACAAAATGTAATATGTTTAAAACCACCTAATTCAGCCGCGTGAGCTTCGCGTTCTTCAAAAAAACGCACACCAATTCCTAAACCTCGATAGTTTTTATTTAACACCGACTCACTGCAATAAAATACTTCGTCTAAGTTATAACCGTTTTCGATAAAAGGTTTTTGAATTTCAGCGGTTTCATTTTTCATCGGCATAGCAGTCGATGCGCCGACCACTTCATCACCATCAAATGCCAATACGATGACGCTTTCGGGGCAATCGAGATAGGTTTGCAGATATTTTTTTTCGTACTCAAAATCGCCATCGTACAAATAAGGAAAATCACGGAAAACTTCAATTCTCAAGCGAGCTAAATCGGGGATGTGACGTTCTAATGCCGCGCCACTTTTGCGTTCAATACGGATTTGTTTAGACATGGATAAGTAAGGAAAAGTTGAAAAAGCCAGTATTTTAGCCCGATTTTGTTGGAATATTTTTAAAAAATAAAAAAATCGTTTTTATTTGTGGTGTGTGATAGCAAATCTGTTCAATTGTCGAGTTTACTTCATGTAACAACGTGGTTTGTTCACTCAGACTAAATGGGATAATTAACTCAATTTCGATTTGTTGATTCAAATAATGAATGCGGAAGTCTTCCAAATAAGGCAATAAATGTGGCAAATGTTGCGTAAGTAACGTTTGCACATCGGCGCGAGTCAACGGTTTTGCTTTTTCAAATAAGGCTTCATCATTTTCTATATCGACGTGCACTAAAACTTCCATCACATCATCAAAACGTTGAATCAACTCATCGCGCACAATGTCGCCAATCAAATGACCTTCTGACACACTGATGCGCGGATCAACAATAATGTGTGCGTCTATTAGCGCATCTTCGCCCATATAACGAGTTCGCAATAAATGAATGCCTTCCACGCCATCAATGTTTTTAATGGTATGGCGAATTTCAGCGACTAATTTTTCCGGCAACGCGGTATCCACTAACTCTTTGACACCTTCAATCATCAAATTCATACCAATTTTAATAACCAATAAGGCGACAATAATTGCGGCAACTGCATCGGCCAATGGATAACCGAGCATCACCGCGCCGATGCCAACTAAAACGACAATCGACGAGAGCGCGTCGCTACGTTGATGCCACGCATTAGCGAGTAATAATTTCGAGCGAGTGACTTTGGCAATCCGTTTCGTATAGTGATAAAGCCACTCATTAAGTAAAATCGACACCGCAGTAATGGCTAAACCCAATTCATTTGGCACGGGCAAACTTTCAGGTTCGGTCATCCGTTCAAACACTGACCAACCAATGCCACCGCCAATTACGACTAAACTGCCTCCTAAAATCACGCTGGCAATCGTTTCAAAACGCCGATGCCCGTAAGGATGTTTCGCATCCGCTTTACGGCTACCTAAACGCACAGCGGTAATCACAAGTGCATCACTCATTAAATCAGACAACGAATGAACGCCGTCAGCAATCAACGCGGCGGATTGCCCCAAAATGCCAAATGTAATTTTTATGAGTGTTTGTAAAACATTCACACACGCGCCAACATAACTGGCGCGGCGTTTTAGTTTCGACAAATCGGGAGCTAAATTCTCCGTGTCTTTTTCATGAGAATGTGTGTGAGCGTGACTATGCGAATGTTTGCCATGCGAATGGTTGTGCATTGTTATCCTACCTGTAACACGATGTGATAGTCGTAATCGTCGCTAAATGTTTCTAATACCGTATGCCCGTTAATTCGACACCATGCGGGAATGTCTTGAAGGATGCCCGAATCGGTGCCGATGATTTCTAAAATATCACCTGTCGCCAATTTTTTCACCGCTTCTTGGGTGCGAATAACCGGCATCGGACAAAGTAAACGCCGTGCGTTTAACGTGTGTTTTTCAACCATATTAACCTGCTCGCTTTGCATAAAAATCTTTTACAAACGTTTCCAATTCACCGCGTTCAATTGCATCACGCAAGCCTTGCATCAGATTTAAATGGTAATATACATAATAATGGAGATTTAAATAGTAATGCAAATTATGAATCGTGTTTAAACGTGAGCCGAGCATTTCTTTACATTTATCCAAATGGCGCAAATACGAGCGTGAATAATTTTGGCAAGTGTAACAACTGCAATTTTCATCAATCGGATTGGTGTCGAATTCATATTGCGCGTTACGAATTTTTACCACACCAAACGTGGTAAATAAATGTCCATTTCGGGCATTTCGCGTTGGCATGACGCAATCGAACATATCAATACCACGTCGCACCGCTTCGACTAAATCTTCAGGTGTTCCCACACCCATCAAATAACGTGGTTTATCGGTAGGCATTTTAGGGTGAATCGCATCGAGCGTTGCCATCATTTCTTCTTTGGGTTCACCGACCGACAAACCGCCAATTGCATAACCATCGAAACCAATATCGAGTAATCCAGCAATCGATTCGGCGCGCAAATGCTCATACATGCCGCCTTGCACAATGCCAAATAATGCGGCGGGATTATCCGCGTGAGCGTCTTTACTGCGTTTTGCCCAACGCAACGAAAGCCGCATCGAATCGGCGGCTTCTTGAACGGTGGCAGGATATGGCGTGCATTCGTCAAAAATCATCACAATGTCTGAGCCTAATTCGCGTTGCACTTGCATCGAACTTTCTGGCGACATGAAAATTTTGCTACCGTTTATAGGCGATTTGAAGGTTACGCCCTCTTCTTTGATTTTGCGTAATGCGCCTAAACTAAATACTTGAAAACCGCCCGAATCGGTCAAAATCGGTTTTTGCCAACGCATGAAATCGTGTAAATCGCCGTGCGCTTGAATCACTTTTGTGGTCGGACGAAGCATGAGGTGAAACGTGTTACCGAGAATAATTTGCGCGTTAATGCCGAGTAAATCTTCAGGCGTGAGCGATTTCACCGAGCCATACGTTCCCACAGGCATAAAAATCGGCGTTTCGACCACGCCTCGCGCAAACGTTAAACGTCCACGCCTTGCGTGTCCATCGGTAGAAAGTAATTGAAAGTCCATAACATTCTGTAAATTTAAAAAGGTTTGAATTATAGGCTAAAAATGTGATTCCGCCGTAGAATAGCACCTGATATTTTTGTTTTTTATTTTGGAGGGAAATATGGCAACTATTTTAATTACCGGCGCAAATCGTGGGTTAGGATTGGAATTTTGCAAACAATACGCGCAAGACGGTTGGAATGTGATTGCCTGCTGTCGTGAACCGAATAAAGCGACGGCATTAACAGAATTTGCACAGCAACATTCTAACGTTTCTGTTTTGCCGCTGGATTTGTCTGATTTAAACCAAATCGAACAGCTTGGAAAACAACTGGAAAATACGGCATTGGATGTTTTGCTTAATAATGCCGGTGTTTATGGTGATGTGTCAGGGTATGATTTTGGACAATTAGATTATCAAACGTGGCAAAAAACGCTGACAATAAATGTCTTTGCACCTGTAAAAATGGCGGAAGTCTTTTTGCCGCATTTACAGCGCGGCTCGCAAAAAAAATTAGTGGCGATGAGCAGTTTGATGGCCAGCATGGCAGATAACAGCAGCGGGGGCAGTATTTTGTATCGTTCGAGTAAAGCGGCATTAAATGCGGCATTTAAAAGTATTTCTATTGATACGCGTAATAAAAATATTGCTGTGTTAATTTTGCATCCAGGTTGGGTTAAAACCGATATGGGCGGAGTGAATGCACCGATGGCAATTCCTGATAGTGTGCAAGCGATGCGTCAAACGATTGCGAATTTCACTTTAGCGCAAAGTGGTGAATTTTTGCGTTTCGATGGTAAACAATTGCCGTGGTAATTCGATTCAAATAAAAAAGCGCGAAGTTTTCGCGCTTTTTTTTCGCCTAAAATTTTTGATTTACTTCATCAATCACTGGATTGACCAATGTGCCAATGCCTTCAATTTCAATTTTTACAACCTGCCCTGCTTTCAAATAACCACGCGGTTTCATTTTTACCCCCACACCACTTGGCGTTCCGGTGGTAATCACGTCACCAACTTCAAGCGTCATGGCTTGCGATAAATACGCAATCATCTCGTAGCAATTGAACATCATGTAACAGGTATTCGAGTTTTGGCGCAATTCATCATCCACCCACGTTTTCAAACTCAATGCGTGAGGATTTACAATTTCGTCAGCGGTTACAATCCAAGGACCTAACGGACCATGTGTATCAAACGATTTACCTAACGTCCATGTTGGCGTTCTAAATTGCCAGTCACGCACCGTCACATCGTTTGCAATGGTAAATCCGGCAATCACATCATGTGCTTTTTCAATGGGAACGTTTTTACAACGTTTGCCAATCACAAATGCAAGTTCACCTTCATAATCGACTTTTTCAGAAACCGGCGGTATTTCAATTGCCGCACCCTCGCCAATCACACAACTGCTTTGTTTGGTAAAAAACATCGGATATTCGGGTTTTCCTAAACCGGTTTCGTCAATGTGGTCGGCGTAATTTAATCCGATACCTAAATATTTTCGGGGACGCGGAATAGGCGCGAGTAGTTGCACATCGGTTAACGGAATGCGATGCAAATTACTTGAAATCAATTGCTGCATTTTTTGTAGCGCACTATCACCTTGTTCTAAAAAGGCAATCATATCGGTTGGCAAGCTCGTATCGCCTAAACCATCAACGATTTGCTCATCAACGACTGCGCCGATCCGTGTTTGATTTTGATAAATGAAAGTAGCTAATTTCATAAACTGCTCCGTGCCAAAGCGATTGCGGCTTTAACCGTTTCAGGTGCAGTGCCGCCAATATGTGAACGCGCGGCAACTGAACCTTCTAGCGATAAAATTCCAAACACTTCTTCACCAATTAACGGTGAAAACGTTTGTAATTCTGAAAGCGTTAATTCTGACAAATCCCGTTTGGTTTCCACGCCTAAACGCACCGCTAACCCCACAATTTCATGCGCGTCACGGAATGCTAAGCCTTTTCGTACCAAGTAATCAGCCAAATCGGTTGCGGTTGCAAATCCTTGTTTTGCCGCGCGATACATATTTTCTTTTTTCGCCACTAAATGCGGCACCATGTCCGCATAAGCACGCAAACAATTGAGTAACGTATCAACGGTATCGAAAAGCGGTTCTTTGTCTTCTTGATTGTCTTTATTGTAAGCAAGTGGCTGGCTTTTCATGAGCATCAACAATGACATTAAATGTCCTGTGACACGTCCTGATTTGCCGCGCACAAGTTCTGGCACATCGGGATTTTTCTTTTGCGGCATAATCGACGAACCAGTGCAAAACGCATCGGGAATATCGATAAAATCAAATTGTGCGCTTGCCCACAAAATCAATTCTTCTGAAAAACGCGACAAATGCATCATTAAAATACTCGCCGTTGCTGTAAATTCAATAGCGAAATCGCGGTCGCTCACAGAATCTAACGAATTTGCCGTTGGACGCGAAAAACCTAATAATTCTGCGCTGTAATGCCGGTCAATCGGATAACTTGTCCCCGCTAATGCCGCAGCACCTAATGGCAAAACATTTAAACGTTTTGCACAATCACGCAACCGTTCAGCATCGCGGCTTAACATTTCAAACCACGCCATTAAATGATGCCCAAATACTATCGGTTGCGCGACTTGTAAATGGGTAAAACCTGGCATAATTGTGTCAGTGTGTTGCTGGGCTAAATCTAAAATGGCAATTTGCAAGCGTTTTAATTCTGCGCCAATCGCCTCGATTTCATCACGCAAATAAAGTCGAATATCGGTTGCAACTTGGTCATTACGCGAACGACCAGTGTGTAATTTTTTACCAGCAATGCCGATTAAATGTGTAAGTCGCGCCTCGATGTTCATGTGAACATCTTCTTGTTGAATTGACCATTCAAAATCACCGCGTTTAATTTCGTCGCTGATTTGGTTCAACCCACGCAAAATTAAATCACG
>DALYHZ010000057.1:0-11992 GCA_031970635.1 Methylococcaceae bacterium
CGCCCGAACCGTTGCCTGAAAATAGTTTTGCGTACAAATTAAAACAAGTCATGAAAGGAAAAGTTGATGCGTAAACGTACCGTGATTTTCATTTTGCTCACGCTTGCCGCATTAGGTTTAAGTGGTGTGGTATGGGCGATGCCTGCGGGTGTTGAAGCATTGACGGTGACGACAAATCCTAAAGGCGTTCAAACATATAGCGTCACGCTACAAATTTTAGTGTTAATGACGTTGATGACGCTTTTGCCAGCAATGCTATTAACCATGACGGCATTTACGCGCATCATGATTGTGTTCAGTTTGTTGCGCCAAGCGCTTGGTACGGGGCAAGTTCCCAGTAATCAGGTGTTGCTTGGCTTATCGTTGTTTTTGACGCTTTTCATTATGATGCCTGTGTTCGATAAAGTGAATGTCGAAGCAGTGCAACCGTATATGGAAGAAAAAATTGACGCGATGCAAGCGTTGGAAAAAGCCTCCGTTCCCTTTCGTCAATTTATGACTAAGCAAACACGCGAAAGTGATTTAGAACTTTTTGTGCGAATTTCTGGCAAAGGCGAATTAAATAACGCCGAAGAAATCCCGTTTTCGATATTGTTACCGGCTTATGTGACCAGTGAAATTAAAACGGCGTTTCAAATTGGCTTTCTCATTTTTCTGCCGTTTTTGATTATCGATTTAGTGGTTGCCAGTGTGTTGATGTCAATGGGTATGATGATGCTGTCGCCGATGATTATTTCGTTACCTTTTAAAATTATGCTCTTTGTTCTCGCTGATGGCTGGTCGCTCATTATGGAAATGCTCGCGGCGAGTTTTTTTGTCGGCACTTAACGGAGCGTCAATCTCATGACCCCCGAAGTTATTTATAACGTTGCCCAACAGGCTATGGTTGTTGCGGTGAAAATAGGGATTCCCTTAGTAGTTCCCACATTAGTTGTTGGTTTAATCATTGCGATGTTTCAGGCCGCAACACAAATCAATGAATCGACATTAACGTTTGTGCCAAAGATTATCGTGATAGGCATAGTCTTATTATTGGTCGGACCAGTGATGTTACAGCTGTTTCTGGATTATTTTCGTGATTTAATCAGGGATATTCCCAGTCTAATCGGTTAATTCGCATGAATTTCACTGAAGCACAATTGCTGAATTCAATCGCGATGCTAATGTTTCCGTTGATGCGAATTAGTGCAATGTTTGTGACGATGCCAGTGTTTAGCGTTCATGCCGCCCCAGCTCGAATTCGTGTGATTTTATCGGGAGCAATCGCGTTTATTATTATGCCATTGTTGCCGCCATTGCCGCAGGTCGAAATGATGAGTTATGCCGGCATGATGATTGGTGTGCAGCAGGTAGCGATTGGTTTAACAACAGGTTTTATTTTGCAAATGATTTTTGCCGCCGTCATTTTTGCAGGTCAAGGCGTCGCATACGGTATGGGCTTGGGGTTTGCGTCAATGGTCGATCCTCAAAATGGACAGCAAGTGCCTGTTGTAGCACAAATTTACATGATTACCACGACGTTGCTGTTTTTAAGTTTGGACGGTCATTTGCTTTTGATTAAATTATTAGTTGATAGTTTTATTTCGTTGCCAGTGGGTCAAATTTTTGACCTTAATGATGTCTGGTCAATTATTGCGTGGAGTGGGCGAATTTTTTCAGACGGATTGTTACTGTCAATGCCAGTCATCATTAGTTTGTTGTTAGTGAACGTTATTTTTGGGGTGGCGTCAAAATCTGCACCGCAATTGCAAATTTTTTCCGTCGGTTTTCCAATTACATTGATGCTGGGGATTTTACTGATTTGGATAACGATTCCCGACGTGTTGGCATTGTTTCCTGATTTTTTGAATGATAGTTACGATTTGATTAAACAATTACTGCGATTGAATTAAGTTATGGCAGAAGAAGATTCCGGACAAGAAAAAACCGAAGAACCCACACAGAAACGGCTGACTGACGCTCAAAAAAAAGGTCAAATTGCCCGTTCACGCGAACTTAATACATTTGTGATGCTGATTGTGAGTGCATGGCTGCTGATGTCTCAAGGCGGACGCGTTGGCTCTGGTTTAATTACGATGATGCAAAGTCATTTTCATGTGTCTCGCGAAGTCATTTTTGAACCACAAGCCGCTACAGTATTTTTTAAACAAGCCATGCACGATGGTTTATTACTGATTGCTCCAATGTTGGCAATATTGACGGTTGCCGCCATTGTTGCTCCCATTTCCTTAGGTGGTTGGATTTTCAATATGGAATCAATTACTCCTAAATTCGACAAGCTAGATCCGATTAAAGGCTTGCCAAAACTTTTCTCTCTTAACGGTTTAATTGAACTGCTCAAGGCGTTGCTCAAAATAACACTGGTCGGTTTAGTTGGCTGGCTGTTGTTTAATTCCCTTTTTGCTGAATTGTTAGGATTGAGTGCTGAACCGATGGAACAAGCGGTTATTCATGCGCTCAAACTGATTGCGCACAGTTTTTTAATTCTGAGCGGGGCGTTAGTTTTGGTGGCGGCAATTGATGTGCCTTATCAATTATGGAATCACAGCAAAAACTTAAAAATGTCGCTACAAGAAATCAAAGACGAGCATAAAGAATCGGAAGGTAGCCCCGAAATTAAAGGGCGGATTCGACGCACTCAAATGGAAATGGCGCAAAATCGAATGATGAAAGAAGTGCCAAAGGCGGATGTGATTGTTACCAACCCGAGTCATTATGCCGTCGCGTTGAAATACGATGAAGGTTCAGGGAGCGCACCAGTTTTAGTTGCCAAAGGTGTCGATTTAATTGCCGCACAAATTCGTAATATAGCCATTGAAGCCGATGTGCCTTTGGTTGCCGCACCGCCTTTGGCACGTGCTTTGTATTATTCCACCGAATTAGATAATGAAATTCCACAAGGCTTATATTCGGCCGTGGCGCAAGTGTTAGCGTATATCTTCCAACTTAAAGAAGCTCATAAAACGCACGGCACGAAACCTGCACCACCAAAAGATATTAAAGTGCCTCCCGAATTCAAACAGGAATAATGCGTCATGGATTTAACTAAACTTAAAAACTCGTTAGCACTGCTCGGCAAAGCCGAACTGGGTGCGCCATTTGTCATCGTTGTGATTTTATCGATGGTGATGTTGCCACTACCGGCGTTTTTACTGGATATTTTTTTCACCTTTAACATCGCCTTTTCGCTGATTATTTTATTGGTGGTGATATATACACTTAAACCATTAGATTTTGGTTCATTTCCCACTGTCATTTTATTGGCAACCTTGTTGCGACTTGCTTTAAACGTTGCATCAACGCGTGTGGTATTGCTCGAAGGGCATAATGGTGGTGATGCGGCAGGAAAAGTGATTGAAGCCTTTGGTGAATTCGTCATTGGGGGGAATTTTGCCGTTGGTTTGGTGGTATTTACCATTTTGATTATTATCAATTTCATGGTGGTCACGAAAGGTGCGGGCAGGGTAGCCGAAGTTGGCGCACGTTTCACCTTAGACGCGATGCCAGGTAAACAAATGGCGGTCGATGCGGATTTAAACGCAGGGCTGATTACGCAAGACGAAGCGCGGGCAAGACGTGCAGAAGTTGCGATGGAAGCGGATTTTTACGGTTCTATGGATGGTGCGAGTAAATTTGTACGCGGTGACGCGATTGCCGGGATTATCATTTTATTCGTCAACATGATTGGCGGCTTGTGTATCGGGATGTTGCAACACAATTTGTCTTTTGCCGAAGCGGGTGAGCGTTACGTTTTATTGACGATCGGTGACGGCTTAGTGGCGCAGATTCCATCGTTATTACTTTCAACTGCATCAGCGTTAGTGGTCACGAAAGTAGGTGCGACCAGTCAAAATATTGGTCAACAAGTTAGCCAACAATTATTTGAAAATCCAAAAGCCTTAATGATTACAGGCGGTGTGATTGGCTCATTAGGTTTAATTCCTGGCATGCCAAACCTCGTGTTCTTATTGTTGTCATCTGCGTTAGGTGGGGCTGCGTGGTACATCGATAAACGCCGTAAACAATCGCTCCTTGAAGCAGCAAACATCAAAAAATCAGAAGCGGTCGCGCCAATTGAAAGTCGCGATTTGAGTTGGGAAGATGTGATGCCTGTTGATGTTATCGGTTTGGAAGTAGGTTATCGCTTAATTCCATTGGTGGATAAAAACCAAGGTGGTCAATTGATGGTGCGAATTAAAGGCGTACGGAAAAAATTGTCGCAAGAGCTTGGTTTCTTAATTCCATCGGTTCATATTCGTGATAACTTGGATTTAAGCCCCACAACGTACCGTATTTCGTTAATGGGCGTTACGGTAGGGGAAGCGGAAATTGTGCCTGAAATGGAAATGGCAATTAACCCTGGGCGCGTGTTTGGCGAACTCGTGGGGAAAGCCTGTAAAGATCCCGCATTCGGTTTGGATGCAGTGTGGATTGAGCCTAATCAAAAAGATTACGCGCAAACAATGGGTTATACCGTCGTCGATTCAGGAACAGTTGTGGCGACGCATTTAAGTCATTTATTGCAATCGCACGCGCATGAATTGTTGGGTTACGAAGAAACACAACGTATGCTCGATAATTTGGCTAAAACTGCGCCGAAATTGGTCGAAGATTTGGTGCCAAAAACATTACCATTGGGTATTGTCACAAAAGTATTGCAAAACTTACTTGTTGAGCAAGTGCCAATCCGCGACATGCGTACGATTGCCGAGACTTTGGCGGAATACGGCAGTAAAAGTCAAGATACCGACATTCTTACCTCCGCAGTGCGTACCGCGTTGGGTCGTTTAATTATTCATGAAATTACCGGTTCATCAGATGAATTAACAGTTATTACATTAGATAGTGAGTTGGAACAGATATTGCAAAAGTCTCTACAAACGGCGAGCGAAAACGGTACCGGCGTAGAACCAGGGCTAGCAGATCAAATGCACGACTCATTGCAAGAGCATACGCAGCAAATGGAAATAGATGGACAGTTGCCTATTTTATTAGTGTCATCTTACATCCGTCCTTGGTTATCACGTTTCGTTCGTCATTCGATTCCGAACTTACATGTTTTGGCATACAACGAAATCCCTGCTGATCGGCAGGTGAAAGTCATTGCAAATGTCGGACGACGCACTAACTGATTTAAAAGAAACTAAGGACTTCTAATGAAAATTAAACGCTTTTTTGCAGAAAACATACGACAAGCCATGCAGATGGTGCGCGAGGAATTAGGCGCAGATGCGGTCATTATGTCTAATCGTAAAGTCGATGGCGGCGTTGAGATTGTCGCCGCCCGCGATTTTGATGAACAATCTGTTCGTGCAAATACATCTTCGAAAAGCGAGGATATGCAGCCGGATTATTTCAAACCGACTAAATCTGAAAAACAGATTAAAAAAGTCGATTTACCTGACTTTCAAGCAGAAAAAAATCGTTTACATGTCATTAGCAGTCCACGCAAACAAGACGACAAAACATTTGGCAGTAGCACCGCAAGACGCGGCATTGATCAATACGTGGGTTATGCAGAAAAAGTGCAATTACGCGGCAATCCTGATGCGGTAAAACATCATTTCAAAACGCCTGCACCAGCGGTGAAACCGTCTGTGCCGTCGATTATGATTAAAGTACCGCAAAAGAAAGCCAAACCGCAATCTGCACCACAACGTGAACCTATTCACCGCGAACAAATGCCACAACGTGAAATCATGTATCGTGATGAATTACCGCAACGCGAATTGGTTCCACAACGTGAAATGTATCGTGAACCAATTATGCCGCAAGCGCGTGATACGCAAAGTGAAGTTCGCACCGAAGCGCGTGATTTGCGTCAATATTTCCGTGAAGATTATCACGATGAGTTTGAAGAATTTTTGCAAGAAGAGGGCATTATTGATGATGTTTATGCACCCGATACCATGCAACCTTCTCGCATTGAACCCGTGTTGCATGACAAAATAGAAACGCCTAAGGCAGAACCAGAATTGCATAAAACAACGGCTGGTGAAGAAAAAGAAAATCCATCTGAGAAATTATTATTGCAAATGAGTAAAGAAATTAAATCTTTACGCAATACGGTCGATAGCAGGCTGTCCAGTATCAGTTTTGCTCGCCATGCTCAGAATCCAAATTCAACACCTATTCGTAGTGAATTGCTACAACGGTTGGCACGCATGAGTGTGTCAAAAAAGTTAAGTATCAAAATTGCGAATCGTTTTGCAAACCACACCAATTTTGATTTTGTCTTCACTCAAGCACAAGAATTACTCGCTAAAGTTTTACCACTTGCAGAAGATGATTTACTCGAAACTGGCGGCATCGTGTCTTTAGTAGGTCCAACAGGCGTAGGTAAAACCACCAGTGTCGCCAAACTTGCCGCTCAATTCATTCTCAAACACGGTGCAAACCAAGTCGCTTTAATCACTACCGACAATTATCGTATTGCCGCACATGAACAATTAAATACTTATGGACGAATACTCAATATCCCCGTTCGTGTTGCCTCGAGTGCGTCAGAATTAAGTCATTTAATTCATAGTTTTTCAGATAAAAAACTCATCTTGATTGATACGGCGGGCATGAGTCAACGTGACATGAAATTAATTGAGCAAATCAACACGCTCAAAGAAAACGATTTGATGATTAAATCTTACCTTGTTATGTCAGCGGCAACCGAATACAAGGCGATGAATGAAATTATTGATGCGTTCCATCTTTTTAAACCACAAGCAGCAATTTTAACCAAACTCGATGAAGCGGCAACGATAGGTTCGGCGTTGTCATCACTCATCGAACATAATTTAGCTTTATCTTTTATTACTAACGGTCAACAAGTCCCCGAAGATATGCGTCATCCGTGTGCGAGAGAGTTAGTCGCCCAATGCGTTGCTGAATTGGATGTTGAAGACGATGATTACGAAGAAAACAACGAAGCATGGGTGGCACAAGGTTATGCTTAAACAACCAGATCAAGCGGCAGGCATTCGCAAAATGAATAAAAGTAAACCCGTGCGGGTAATTGCCGTTGCCAGTGGCAAAGGCGGCGTAGGAAAAACCAATATTTCAGTGAATGTCGGCATTTCTTTAGTACAAATGGGACATCGTGTCGTGTTAATGGATGCGGATATGGGCTTGGCAAACGTCGATATTTTGTTGGGGGTTTATCCCAAATACAACTTGTCGCATGTTTTAACTGGCGAAAAAACGCTCGATGAAATCATGGTGACTTCGCCATCTGGATTGAAACTGATTCCAGGCGCGTCAGGAATTCAAAAAATGACTGAACTTTCGACAATTGAACAAGCAGCAGTCATTCGGGCATTTAGTGAAATTGACCAGCAAATTGATGTGTTAATCGTTGATACTGCGGCGGGGATTTCATCAAGTGTCGTAAATTTCTCACGTGCATGTCAGGAAATTCTTTTAGTGATTTGCGACGAACCGACTTCGCTGACCGATGCGTATGCGTTCATTAAATTGTTGCATCGCGATTATGGTTGTAATCACTTTCATGTCATTACAAACATGGTGCAATCTGTGCAGCAGGGCAGAGCATTATTTCAAAAACTTAGCAAAGTCACGGATAACTATTTAGATGTGACATTGCAATTTGTAGGTGCCATCCCCTATGACGAATACTTGCGTCAATCAGTACAAAAACAAACCCCTGTTGTTTTAGGTTTTCCACGCAGTAAAGCTGCTCAAGCGATGAAATCCATTGCGGTAAAAATTGATAATTGGCCGTTAAAAACGCAGGCTGGGGGATATATTGAATTTTTTATCGAACGCATGGTTAAATACGCGCAGAAGGATGTCGCATGAACACTAACATATTCCAATCCAATCCGATGATGCCAAACTTTCAAGTTTCGCCACGATTGATTAACCGAAAGTTGAATATTATTCGTCATGCTGTTCATGCCGTACAGAAAAAAACCGGTCATGCGGCAAATCAAGATGTAGCCGCCTATTTAGGGGTCAGTCTTGCCGAATATAATCATATTTTGCAAGAAGCGAACAGTTATCGCCTTTTCAGTTCCAAACAGGAGGTCGCATGAGTGCCGTTGCCATGTACAGTTCCGTTCAAATCGGCAATATTGATGCTCAAATAATGCAGCATGCCCCGCTGGTTAAACGTATTGCTTATCATCTGCTCGGCAAATTGCCAGATACTGTTCAAGTGGATGATTTAATTCAAGCGGGTATGCTTGGTTTACTGGAATCAATGAAAAATTATGATGCGAGTAAAGGTGCAAGTTTTGACACTTATGCAGGGATTCGTATTCGTGGATCAATGCTTGATGAAGTTCGTCGTTGTGACTGGGTACCGCGTTCAGTTTATAAAAAATCACGCGTTATTAGTGAGGCGATTCGCGTTTTAGAAAATCAAACCGGATGCGCGGCAAAAGACAGTGACATTGCCGAATATTTAGGGATTAGCCTTGACGAGTACAACCATATCTTGCGTGACTCAAACAATTGTCGGGTTTTCAGTATTGAAGAATTAGCTCAAACTGGTGATAATTACCTCGAGGAATCTTCGGGTGTCACTGAAGCACCATTGGAAAGTGTGAGTCGAGAAAATTTTCAACGTGCGTTGAGTGCTGCAATTGCCAGTTTGCCTGAGCGTGAACGATTGGTTATTTCTTTATACTATGACGAAGAGTTGAATTTACGCGAAATCGGTAAAATTTTAAATCTTACCGAATCGCGAGTCAGTCAGATTAGTTCTCAAGCAGTGATTCGGTTACGTTCTCGATTAAGTGGCTGGCTAGATAATGATTAATATTTAACACGTTATGCCATACGGTCGGCGTGTTATTAACGCAAGAGTAGAGGCAAACGAATGGATATTTTAAGTATTGCGGGATTGATTGTTGGTGTAGGTGCAATTCTTACTGGCATGACATTGGAAGGCGGGAATATTAACGCATTAGTTAATTTTCCCGCCTTTATTATTGTATTTGGCGGTACAATTGGTGCCGCACTGTTGCAATCTCCTATCAAACTTGTGGTAAAAGCACTCAAAATGTTGCCATGGGTATTTGGTCCTCCACCACTCAATTTGCGTGAACAAAGTGAACGTATTGTAATGTTGGCCATGTTAGCGCGTAAAAATGGTTTATTAGGTTTAGAAAGTCAAATTGATACTGAACCAGATGAATTCATGAAATTAGCTATTCAATTATTGGTCGATGGTTGTCAACCCGCCCTCATGCACGATATTTTAGAACTTGAACTTTCGGCAATTGAGTCAAATGAATTACAAGCGGCTAAAGTGTTCGAAGCGATGGGGGGTTATGCGCCAACTATTGGAATTATCGGTGCGGTGTTAGGGTTAATTCATGTTATGCAAAATCTTGCAAGTCCTGCTTCATTAGGCGCAGGTATTGCCACGGCTTTCGTTGCAACAGTTTATGGCGTGGGGTCTGCAAACTTAATTTTCCTTCCTACTGCAAGCAAACTCAAAACGCAAATTTTAGCGATGAGTCAAGGGCGAGAAATGCTAATTGAAGGTTTTAACTCCATTGCGATGGGGGAAAATCCACGCATTATCGAAATCAAACTTAGCAGCTATGTGAATAACTAATTATGGCACGCCGTAAAAAGAAAGTTGAAGAACACACTAATACTGAGCGTTGGATGGTATCTTACGCGGATTTTGTCACGTTATTATTTGCATTTTTCGTAGTGATGTATTCGATTTCGTCACTCAATGAAGGCAAATATAAGATGATGTCAACGGCAATTTCACAGGCTTTTACGGTTCAGGATTTGTTGAACCAGCCAAGAACAGAGCCGGTCACACTTTTTGAACAACCGCCCACTATTGCAGAACCTCCACCGTTAGAAAGCGAGCCGTATGCTGAAGTTGAAAAACGTCGGGAATTGAGTGCGGCAATTGTTGCAGAACAAGAAAAACTCAACAGTGCGTCAAAACAGCTCGAGGATGTGTTATCGCCAATGATTCAAGAGAACCTGGTGTCGGTGAAAAAACATGATTTTTGGATTGAATTGCAAATGAGCAGCGAATTATTGTTCACTAGCGGGAGTGATCAATTATCAAAACGTGCTGCAGAAGTTATTAAAACTATTGCATTAGTACTCAATCCATTGCCCAACTCAATTAGTGTTGAAGGTTACACTGATAATATTCCTATCGAAACAGTCATTTTTCGCTCAAATTGGGATTTATCATCAGCGCGGGCAACAAGTGTAGTGCATGAGTTAATTAAGGCAGGAATTGATCCATTGCGTTTATCTGCAACAGGTTATGGAGAATACCATCCCATTGCCGATAATAAGGACGAGAAAGGACGTTTTCGCAATCGACGTGTGACACTGGTTGTTGCATCACTTGCTTTCTCACGTTACGGTGCAAGCGACGAAGAACGTGCTAAATTGCTTAATTTACAGTCTTCTAACGCGCCTCCACCAATCAAAAAACCTTAACGCGCCTTAAATGAAAAAGTGGGGCGTGAATTGCGGAGTTCGATTATGTTAGAAGTTCAAGCCATTTCCCCCACACATCCTGTCATTAAGACAAAAAAAATTCACAGAGATGAATATCGCACGCCTAACAAGCTGCATAGAAATAATCCTAGATTGGAAGAACACGAGGAAAAACAGGATGATTCACCTAGTGAACACATTGACGAGCGAGTCTGATGATGTCGTACTGATAGGCTTTGGTATTATGCTGGTTGCTTTCATCGCAATCCTTATTGCGGTGGTGTGGCTAAGCCGATTGTATTGGAAACTAAAACGTGATTACACCTCGTTGACAGCACTGGTAGACGGCAACAAGAATGATATATTTGGCTTATGTTCTGCAGCATTGACAGTAAATGAAAATACAGTCAGCACGCATGAACAATTACATGAGTTGAAACAGCAGGTCGCACATATTCTTGAAAAAATGAACGAGTTTCAACAAAATGACTTGGTAAATAGTCCATATAACGTTGATATTCGTAAAATTCGAGATGGCGCAAGCATCGACGAGTTAATGCGTCAATCAGATTTAAGTTACGATGAGGCGGCATTACTTGTTCGGCTACATGGCGGCAAAAAAGCCTGATTAACTAAAAATTTAACATAGAGAACATATTGTGAATGAAGAAAACAAAAACGGTTTGAATTATAAAGATGCAGGTGTCGATATTGCAGCGGGAAATGCGCTGGTTGAACGAATCAAACCGATTGCAGCAAAAACTCGCACAGCTGGTGTCATGGCAGGTCTGGGCGGCTTTGGTTCATTGTTTGAGTTGCCATTGGATCGATATAAAAATCCGGTTTTGGTTTCAGGTACAGATGGTGTTGGCACAAAATTAAAATTGGCAATTGATTCTGGCATTCATAACACGGTGGGCATTGATTTAGTGGCAATGTGTGTGAATGATATTGTCGTGCAAGGTGCGGAACCGCTGTTTTTCTTAGATTATTTCGCAACTGGAAAATTAGACGTAAACACAGCCGCTGCCGTTATTGAAGGTATTGGCAAAGGCTGTGAACTTGCTGGCGCGGCGTTGGTTGGTGGTGAAACGGCTGAAATGCCAAATATGTATGCCGATGGTGATTACGATTTAGCCGGTTTTTGTGTGGGCATTGTCGAAAAGTTAGAAATGCTCGATGGTAGCAAAGTGAGCGAGGGCGACAAGTTAATTGGTTTGGCATCCTCAGGCGCACATTCCAATGGATATTCGTTGATTCGCAAGATTATAGAACGTAATCAAGTTTCGTTAGATGAGCCTTTTGACGGTAAAACATTAGGCGAAACATTATTGGCTCCGACGCGCATTTACGTTAAATCTCTACTTTCTTTGATTAAACAAATTCCGGTACATGCTCTGGCGCATATCACAGGTGGTGGATTAACTGAAAATTTGCCGCGTGTCATTCCTGATGGTTTAGATGCACAAATTGATTTAAATGCGTGGCAATTTCCAGCTATCTTTGACTGGTTGCAAAGCAATGGCAATGTTTCACAAACAGATATGTT